>CAZGBM010000035.1:0-21320 GCA_964523975.1 uncultured bacterium
AGGCGGAAACAATGGGTCTGGAAAGCGAAGATTTATACTATAACCTGGCAGCAGCGAACTATTATCTGGACAACAAAGAGGAAGCGGTTCGTTATCTAAATAAATTAAAGCAAATAAAACCCGATTACTCCGATCCCTCCGGGTTGCGAAATAAACTAAAACTTCGTTAATCAAACCGATGTATATATTAGGTATCCCAAGACATTAACTCCAGCATAAACACATTTTCCCCGACCTAATCCGAAAAGTAATTCGTGTAAAACGCAAATCCACTAAAACTCGACTTAGTAAAAACATACTAATTTTTTGTCCCCCTTGACTCCAATATTTAATTGTCTATAATTGATTTCTGGAGATTAAATGTCTATTTGCGCATTGGTGAAGATTAGCAGAGGAGAAATAAGGTTAAATATAATTGATACCCGTTATCATAAACATAGAAGATGAAGAAGAGAAAATTAGCTGATGCAAGAATCTGGAGGGATTCTTATCTCCAAATTGGTTTTGGTAAACGCATTCTGTTTAATCTGCTGCTTTTTCTAATCCCGGTGTTTATCCTGTTGCTTGTGGAAGGGGCTCTTTGGCTTGTCGGGTACGGGGGCGATTTTCGCCTTTTTATCCCTGCGCCTCTGGAAGTCTCGGATTACTACCGCTGCAATCCGGATGTAGGGGAACGCTATTTCTATAGACAATTTACTGTTCCCACTCCCCCGAAGGGTCTTTTTCTCAAGAAAAAACCGGAAAACGGCTATAGGATTTTCGTACTCGGGGGATCGACTACCGCCGGATTCCCATACGGGAATAACCTGATGTTCTCTCAAATTCTCTGGCATAAACTCCAGGATACTTTTCCGGAAAAACGCATAGAGGTTGTAAACACAGCCATGTCAGCGGTTAACAGCTACACAATGCTCGACTTCACCGATGAAATCCTCGACTACGAACCAGACCTGATACTGATCTACATGGGGCATAATGAATTCTACGGAGCGCTTGGAGTCGCCTCATTGGAATCAATCGGAAGAAATCGGACACTTATTAAAATCTACCTAAAAATAGTACACCTGAGGGTGTTCCGTCTGCTTCGGGAAACTATCGGCAAGGTAAAGTCGATATTTAGAGAGGACAAAGCAAAACATCCGGAGGACCTGACGGCAACTCTTATGGAGCGAATTGTTTCTGAACAAGTTATTCCTCTGGGCAGCGAATTATATGAACAGGGTAAGAAGCAATTTCGAACCAACCTGGAAGAGATATTGAAACAAGCGGGGCAAGCAAAGGTACCGGTAGTTTTAAGCGAACTCGTCAGCAATGTGGGAGATCAACCCCCGTTCCTCTCGGTGGAAAAAGACTCCTTTCCACCGGCGAAACAAGTATACCAGCAGGCACAGCAATTAGAAGCCCGTGGAGATTATAATGAAGCCCGCCGGCTTTACATAAGGGCAAAGGATCTGGATGCCCTGCGGTTTCGGGCATCCGAGGAATTCAATTCTATTATACATGAAATAGCTTCAAGATACAAAGTACCGGTGGTACCCATGAGACAGCTTTTTGAAGAAAGATCGCCCCATGGCATAATAGGAAAAAAGCTAATGCTCGAGCACCTTCATCCTAACGTAGACGGTCATTTTCTTATGGCGGACGGCTTTTATCAAACAATGCGGACAGAAGGTTATATAAGCTCTAAGTGGGATTCGAATCTAATACAACCTACCGAGAATTACAAAAAAGATTGGGGAATGACTGCTCTGGATACAGTATACGGCAATTTGAGTATACGATGGCTGAAGGGCGGATGGCCGTTTCAGCCGAAAGAGCTGCATAATACGAGTCTTGAAACCTACACTCCGAAAAACGAAATAGATTCGGTCGCATTAAAAGTATTGGTGGACATGAAAATCGGTATAGAAGTGGGGCACCTGGATATGGCAAAATACTATCGGAAACGCAAAGAATACGAAAAAGCTTACAGGGAATACCGGGCACTTATATATACAATACCCCACGAGGTCATGTTCTACGAAGGTGCCGCTGAGATGCTTTTCGAGTTAAATCGTGAAGAAGAAGCCATTTCGATTCTGGAGGGATCACTACTAATCAGAAAAAACGCCTTTGCGATAAAGCACCTTGCACGCTTGCATCTGCAGCAGGGAGACGCGAACAAATCCTTATCCTACCTGGCTGAAGCAGAAGCCGACCTGGCAAAGGATAAAGAATATCTCAATATACTCGCACATGCCTATATTGCTTCCGGACAATTAGATAAATTTCGAAAAGTGATAGAACATCTGCATTCACAAAAAGCAGGATCACTTCAACCTCTCAAGTACAATTTACGGGAGCATACGCAGCAACTGGCAGAAAAATACAATTCTGCCTCGCTCGAACTCATAAAACAAAAGAACTTGTTCGATGCCCTCTTATTATTAAACCAATCTCTTGATATAAATGAAACCGCAAAAGCAAACAGATGGATTGGTCAGATATTTCTTATGCAGAAGGAATTTCAAAAGTCACTGCCATATTTAAAAAAGGCGGAAACAATGGGTCTGGAAAGCGAAGATTTATACTATAACCTGGCAGCAGCAAACTATTATCTGGACCATAGAAATGAAGCAGTCCGGTACTTAAATAAACTAAAAAAAATAAAACCTGATTATCCTGACCCTGCCGGGTTGCGGGATAAGCTAAAAGCTCGTTAACTAAACCGATGTATATATTAGGTATTTCAGCATTTTATCACGACAGCGCAGCGGTATTAATCCGGGACGGAGTTCCTATCGCCGCGGCACAGGAAGAACGGTTTACCAGAATCAAACATGATTATCAATTCCCGAATAATGCGATAAATTATTGTTTGCAGGAGGGAAAGATTTCTCCATCGGATTTAGATTATGTCGCTTTTTACGACAAACCATTTCTGAAATTTGAACGAATTCTTGAATCGTATTTGCACTATGCTCCGGCAGGAATCAGCTCCTTTATAAAAGCTATGCCCGTCTGGATCAAGAAAAAAATTTGGATTAAAAGCCTTATTCAAGAAGCACTACATGGATTCGCGGGTAAAATACTCTTTCCCGAACATCATCGCTCGCATGCAGCCTCGGCATTCTTTCCATCTCCTTTTTCCGAAGCCGCAATTGTAACGACGGATGGAGTCGGAGAATGGACAACCACCAGCATCGGCTTTGGAACAGGAAATTCATTCAAAATTTTACAGGAGCTACGATTTCCGCACTCTCTCGGTATGCTTTATTCCGCATTCACTTATTATACCGGTTTTAAGGTAAATTCAGGAGAATATAAATTGATGGGGCTTGCACCCTACGGGGAACCAAAGTATGTCCGGACTATTCTGGATAACCTTATTGATATAAGAGAAGACGGCTCGTTTCAGCTCAATCTGGATTATTTTGACTTCCCGGTTGGGCTGACTATGACGAATCGGAATTTTGACCGCTTGTTCGATGGTCTTCCCCGCAAGCCGGAGAGTAAAATTACACAAAAAGAAATGGATCTGGCGCGCTCTGTGCAGGAAGTAACCGAACTTATTCTAAAACGAATGAGCTGCCATGCGCAAAAGGAAACAGGCGCAAAATATCTGGTACTGGCTGGCGGAGTGGCACTTAATTGCGTAGCCAACGGAAAACTACTCCGTGAGACCGACTTCGATGACATATGGGTACAGCCCGCTGCCAGTGATGCCGGCGGTGCACTGGGTGCTGCGCTTGCGGTTTGGTATGAGTACTTAGGGAATCCGCGGATAGTTGAGCTCGGGCATGATGCCCAGCAAGGTTCCTATCTTGGCCCCGAGTTCAGTAATTCGGAGATAAGGGAATTCTTAAATCACCACCATATCCCTTTTAATCAGTTATCAGATGCCGAAATAATAAAACTGACAGCGGCATTGCTGGCGCAGGGAAACGTAGTGGGCTGGTTTCAGGGGCGTATGGAATTCGGTCCGCGTGCACTCGGGGCACGGAGTATCCTTGGGGACCCGCGCTCTCCGGGAATGCAGAAGAAGATGAATTTAAAGATTAAATTTCGTGAATCGTTTCGACCTTTCGCGCCATCCGTACTACTGGAAGCCGTGAGGGAATATTTCCGGTTTGACCGCCCCAGTCCGTACATGGCTTTTGTTGCTGAGGTCGCCGAGAAAAAACGCCGTGCAGTGAGCCAGGAAGAACAACAATTATCGGGAATAGACAAACTGAATGTTGTACGTTCTGAAATACCGGCAGTAACGCATGTTGACTGGTCCGCACGCCTCCAGACAGTTGACGGGAAAACCAATAAAAGATACTACAACCTATTGAAGGAATTTGCGTCACAGACCGGCTGCCCCGTTCTTGTAAATACGTCTTTCAATGTCCGTGGAGAACCTATTGTCTGCACTCCACGGGACGCATATAGATGTTTCATGCGAACCGAGATGGATTATCTGGTCATGGGAAACTGTCTTCTGTACAAAAAAGAACAGCCGGAAACAATTCCGGAAGTTTACTCGGAAGATGAGTCTCTATCCGGTATATTTATGAAAAAGGAATCGTCAGTTATTAATAAATCGAAGTTCAAAGACCCGAGGGAATGGCGAAAATTCGGAATCGGACTTTCAATCATTCTGGTAATTCTCGCTACGATTGAGTTGATAACGGGACTGTACGTGGTTTTTCCGATTTATCTTACCGCCGGTGTCGTACTGATTTCGGCTTTGATTTTTCCTGTGATTTTGAAACCATTTTTTATTCTATTCAGTTATATCGGACTCGCTTTAGGGTGGGTAATGACCCGGGTAATCCTGTCGGTGTTTTTCTTCCTTGTGTTGACACCGATCGGCCTTGTCTCGCGTCTGGTGGGAAAACGGTATTTGAAGCTGGAATTCGGAACGAACAAGACTACGTACTGGAAAACTTACGGGGAACAAACTGATTCAAAACAACATTTCGAAAAGCAGTATTGATGAAAAGGAAATGAAAAATAGCAAAGGAAGGTTATTTTATGTCTAAAATGTCCATATTGATTGAGTTCTGGGAGTTCTTACGCGTCCGAAAAAAGTGGATCCTCGCAGTGATTGCCTTCTTTCTTTTATTACTCGGCATCCTGATTGTGTTAACCGAAGGTTCGGCACTGGCTCCGTTTATTTACACTATCTTCTAAGAGCTTAAATCGTACGTCACAGGACATGACCTCCCTGCTGAAAGCCGCAGGGTAGAAATATGATATTCCAATTAATCTAAGACATTAAAGCCCAGAGTTCTGAAACTATTCTTCAGAAGTTCGTTATCTGAATTTAATTTTAGCCGGGTGTTAAAGAATTCCCTTCTCCTCCAATAATTTGCCCTTAATCCGTCAAAAAACTTCCTTTTTTCTTTTCCTTCAAGATTTAATATCTTTCTCATATTCTTGTCATCTTTCTTGATGTCGTATATTCCGAAAACAACCTCAGCTATAGTTTCAGCAAAGTTTTCATTTTCATTAACTGTCTTATCGATTAAGGGA
The DNA here is from genome assembly GCA_964523975.1 of uncultured bacterium. Classification (GTDB taxonomy): domain Bacteria; phylum Hydrothermota; class UBA3072; order UBA3072; family UBA3072; genus JAFGHJ01. The sequence continues at coordinate 5,500 of CAZGBM010000035.1, forward strand.
ATCTCGGGAGGAGGCAGTTCTACTTTCCATTTCTTATCTATAGAAAAGAAATCACAGATAGCATCAAAAACCATCTTTGTACCTTTAACTTTTCCGTCAAAAGAATATCCCGCAATATGAGGAGTCCCGATATCGACTATTTCAAGCATTTCTTTATCTATATCGGGTTCTTCCTCCCAAACGTCTAATAATGCTCCGGATAAATGCCCGTTTTTCAAAGCGGATTTCAAAGCGGACTGGTCTACAACTTCACCTCTGGAAGTGTTTATCAGAATGCTGCCCCGTTTCATTTTAGCTACCCTCTTTTCGTCAAACAACTTCCATGTTTTATCCTGACCCGAGTGGGATAAAGGAACATGCAAGGTTATAACATCACAACTCATTAATTCGTCCAGTTCCCGAAAAACACTATCTTTTGATTCCCTGAAAAGGGGAGGGTCGTTTTGCAATACTTTGATTCCTAACCCTTCGGCCTTTTTTACAATTTTACTCCCGACGTTTCCTACGCCAACAACTCCAAGGTTTGTTTTATTAAGCGAAATTTTACCCTTTCTATCGAGCAGCAGTAAACCTGCCGTCACATATTCCGCCACCGAATTCGAATTGCTACCCGGAGCACTTGAAAAACATATATCTCTGCTTTTTAAATACTCGACGTCTATATGGTCTATACCCGCAGTTGCGGAACCCACAAATTTAACATTACTGTTTTTCAGCAGGGACTCATCTACTTTCGTAATAGAGCGGACAACAAGGATATCAGCATCCTTAATTGCCTCGGGGGTTATCGCCCGACCCGGAAGAGAGGTAACTTCCCCGATTAAAGAGAATGTCTCTTTTCCTAATAACACATTTTTATCGATTACTATTTTCATAGTTTGAAGTAATATAACTTTAAAATATCACCAGGTCAACAGTATATAAAATTATGAGCAAAAGTCGGTTTGAATTTTTTTTTAAAAAATAGGCAACATAACAAAGGGATCGAAGAATCAATAAATCTAGACAACCGCCCTCAACATCTCTTGATTTTATTTGCTTGAATAAATTCTATACACTAATTTAACACTTGGCAAACTCACAAATCAACCGGGCAGGTATTTGAACTCCATCCGGCAAGACCGCCAAGAGTAACCTTTAAATTGTTCCAGCCTTCTTTTTTAAGAAGACTTGCCGCCATCATCGAACGAAGACCGCTTCCGCAAAAAACACAGACTGGTTTTTCTTTCGGTACCTCAGCCATCCTCTTGAAAAGTTGAGTAACGGGTATGTTTAAAGCATCAGGTATTTTTCCCTTCGCCTTTATTTCTTCCTCGCCCCTGACATCGAGAATTGCGATCTCCTCTCCCTTATCCAGAAGACGGCATAAATCCTGCACTCTTATTGTTTCAATCGATGCATTTTCTTTACCGGAAGTATTCCAGCTGAACATTCCGCCGGAAAGACAACCTATAATATTATCATAACCAAGCCTTATCAGTAATCTTACAACGGGCAAGGAATCATCTGTTTCGTTAACAAGCAGTATGGGTTTACCGTAGGGTAAGAACCAGCCTGCAAAATTGGGAATTCCTTCTTTCCAGATAGATATCGAACCGGGAACATGAGCAGTAGCGAAACCTAATTCCATTCGCGAATCCAGAACGACTGCGGTTTTTGATTTTTTTGCAAATTCATCCGGAGAAAGAGGAAAAGGTGAAGGCAGGGAACCAAGAATCGGAGCCCCTTCCACATTGTATTTCTCCATCTGTTTAAAATAATAGGGCTTCTCCAAATCTTTTGATACCTTTTTGATAAAATCTTTTTTTCCGGTAAATCGAAGTTTCGGATTTAATTTTTTCTCAAGTCCGATCGTGGTCCATACCCTGTCTGCAATCTCGGAGCCGCATACCGAACCGGAACCGTGAGCAGGACAGATAATTATTCCGTCTCCGAGAGACAAAAATTTATGAAAAATAGAATCGTAAAGCATTTCAGCCATTTCCTTCATTTTGTCTTTGCCGAGTAAGTCAACTCTTCCTACGTCGCCCGCGAATAGAACGTCTCCTGTGAAAAGAATCCATGGAGAGCCGCCCGGCTCAAAGAGAAGATAACTCATACTGCCTTCGGTGTGGCCCGGAGAGTAAATAGACTCGATTTTATAAGAACCTACTTTCCACTGTTGTCCGCTGGTTACTTCCTGGCCGTATTTATAATTCAATTGCGAATCGGCATGAAAGATCTCGGCGCCCGTCTTTTCCGAAAGCTCTTTTGAACCCACAACGTAATCCTCGTTACGGTGAGTTTCTAAAATATATTTGATATTATACCCTTTCCGGAAAGCTAGCCACAGATAAACATCTATATCGCGTCTTGGGTCGATCACTAACGCCTCTTTATTATGCCCTAAAATATAAGAATAATGAGCTAAACCTTCCGACTCTACCCTTTCGAAAAGCATATTTTCTCCTTTTGTCTAATTATCTTTATAAATTACTCAGGTGTCTCTTCGCATCCGCAGGAAAGATATTTTCTTTCCTTAAATTCCTCTTTTTTCCCGTCGTTCCAGTTGGCAACAGGACGGTAATAACCGACAACTCTTGAATAGACTTCGTTACCGACTGCGATAACTTTATCCTTTGCTTCTTTCTTTTCACTAATTTTTTCTTCCACTTGGAAACCTCCCTTTTTTTACCTCGGGTTTTTGCCGGTTACTGTCGGGTTTTCCGGATAAGAAGACCATTCCGTGAAAGAGCCTTCATAAATTTTGACGTCGGGAAAACCTAAAAGAAATTTAAACATAATAAACTCGTTGGTTGCTTCTCTTCCGGTGCCGCAGGAACAGATTACCTTTTTTTCGGGTGTTATTCCTTTACCGTCCAGAATGTTCCTGATTGCATCTGCGTCTTTCAAAAGAGCAGGATTGTTTTCATCCATTAAAGTTTTCCAGGGAAGATTTATAGCTCCCGGGATGTGTCCTGGCTTTGGCCAGGGTCCCTGCCCTTCGTAGACGCCAGCTGGTCTAGCGTCTAGTAAGACGACATCCTCGTTATCCTTAACTTTTTTAAACTCCTCGTATTCAATCCAGTAATCTCTCCTTGATTTAACCGTAAAATTCGACTCTTCGACAGCGGGAAAGTCCTTCGTGAGTTTTCTGCCTTCCTTTTTCCATTTATCTAGACCGCCGTCAAGAACATAAACCTTATTATGACCGAATCTAACAAGTGAATAAGCAACCATCGTCTGCTCAAGACCGTCACCCCAACCCCTGAAAGCGCCAACCCCTGTATAAACCACAACCGGAATATCGTTGGCGAGTCCCACTCTCCGGAAAAGCAGTTCGGCAATTTTATCGGTGACATAAAAACCGGGCGTACCCTTGTACGACATCCTCAAAAGATTTTGATTTAAATATACAGCACCGGGAATATGTTCCTGAATATAATCATGAATTTCGGGCTGAGTATCAATAATCATAAATTCCCCGCCCAAATTTTCCTTGAGCCACTCAGTACAAGTCCATTTCAGAACCCCGCTACCCAAAGGATATTTTTTCTCCATATCGCCTCCAATTTTGTAACTTTTTCAAGAATGTAATTATTACAAATCAATATCATAATAGGAATTTTCTGCAAATTGTCAAGGGGAAAAGTTGGTTTGATTTGTTGGGGTATATAGGCAAACAAATAATACGCGATTACGAGTTAAGCTATCTCCTGTAATTTGTATAGGGTTCTGTAAATGCCTTCTTTTTCTTTGATGAGTTCTCTATGGGTGCCCCGTCCGACGATTTTACCCTTATGGACCACTATTAATGAGTCTATATTTTTTAAGGTCGATAGTCTATGGGCAATAATAAGCGAAGTTCGATTTTTAATCATTTTAAGCAAAGCTTCCTGAATAAACCATTCTGTTTCCGGGTCTATATTGGCTGTAGCTTCGTCCAGAACAAGTATCGGAGTATCGTCTATCAAAGAACGTGCAAAGGTAACAAGTTGTTTTTCTCCTACCGAAAGCCCACCTCCTTCCTCCGTGACCTTAAAGTCCAACGATATATTTTTTCTTTGCATTGCTTTGCTTAAATTAGAAACTCGAAGTGCATTATTTATTGTATTTTTATCCGGTTTCCTCCAGAGGTTCACATTTTTAAACAGATTACCTGTAAAAAGGAATGGTTCCTGCGAGACGGTGGCTATGTGCTTTCTCAAATATTTTTTGTCAAGGTTCCTGATGTCTACGCCGTCAAGCCTGATAGAACCTTTTTGAATATCGTAAAGACGGAGAAGAAGTTTAATAATTGTCGTTTTCCCTGAACCTGTATATCCGACTATTCCTACTTTTTCCCCGGGCCCGATAACAAAAGATACATCTTTCAGTATCCAGTCTTCGCTATCGTAAGAAAACCAGACATTCTCGAATTCGATCTTACCTTTTAGTTTAGGATATTCGGGAACGCCTGGTTCTGGAATTCGTTCGTTATTTTCCATGATATTGTATACTCTTTCACCGGCAGCCATTGCAGATTGCATTACGTTGAAATATTCACTCAATTGCCTTATCGGGTTGAATAATCTTTCAAGATAGGATATAAAAGCTACAAATGTTCCAAAACTTACAACTGCTGATATTATTCCTCTTCCCCCGAACCATACGAGGAGAGCAACTCCAATAGAATCTACGAGGTCAATCAGCGGACGAAATATTGCGAAAACCTTTATCATTTTAAAGGTACTTAAATAATAATCTTTGTTGATTTCCGAAAACTCCTTCTCTTTTCTTTTTTCCTGGACAAATGACTGAATGACGGGTATCCCGGAGATACTCTCCGATATATTTGAATTTATTACTGCGAGTTTCTGACGCATGTCTCTGTAAACCCTTCTTGCCTTCAAACGAAAAACAAAGGTAATAACCCCAAGAAGAGGAATAACTGCGAGTGTGACAAGAAACAATATAGGACTCATAAAAAGCATTATTACAAGTATTCCAAGAATAGTCAGAATATGAGAGCCCAGATAAACCAGAACCTCGGAAAAAAATTCGCTGAGAGCCGCAACGTCATTCGACACACGGGTTACCAGCCTTCCGACCGGGTTTTTCTGGAAGAAATTATATGCAAGAGATGTAAATTGTTTTACAATATCTTCTCTTATACTGTAACTTATTTTCTGTCCAATCCATTGTATTTGATAAACCTGAATATAGCTGAATACGAAAATCAGTAAAACCAGAATTAAATAAATAAGGGCAAGCTTCTTTATTCCGGCAAGGTCTCCCGTGCGTAAACGCATTTTATCCGCTGTCGAAAGCTTTGACATTATGGAAGATTCTATTACGTAAAATCCATCCGCCTCCGAATAATCGATTCCTTCTATTATTTGGGGTATGCCGCCGGCTTTCTTTATGAGATAAAAATCTTCCCTGGAAATAATACCGGCATCTTCCATTTTTCCTTTAATTGTTTGTCTTAACGATACAAGATTTATGAATTGTCGGTTATCCGAACTCAGGATAATTTTATCTGCGAGTTCTACGGGTATCTCTTTTGCTTTAAGAACTTCTTTTCCTGTCGGCGATACGTAACGGTCAATGCCTATTTTATAAATAAAAGGAAGCATCAGATTGAAGCCGGTCAGAAGAAGGAGGAGCAGAAAATTCAGAACGATAATTTTCCAGTATGGTTTGACATATAACATGAGCCATTTCATTATCGTGGAATCATATATTTTTCCCGTTTTATCTTCTTCGAAATAAGAGGAAACCGGACCGTCAATCATTCGAGAAGTTCCTCCAGCTTTTGTTTTTCGTAAAGACGCGTATATAAGCCCCCATTTTTTATTAATTCTTTATGAGTTCCTCTTTCAATTACTTCGCCATCATCCATTACAAGTATTTCATCGGAATCCTTTACGGCAGACATTCGGTGGCTAATTATGATGGATGTTCTGCTTTTAAGAAAATCGGCCAAGTTCTCCATAATTGCTTTCTCCGTATGTGAATCAACAGAAGAGAGAGCATCATCAAGTATTAATATCGGCGGATTGAGTATTAAAGCTCTTGCTATGGCAATACGTTGTTTTTGCCCGCCGGAAAGGTTTGTGCCTTTTTCTCCGAGAAGAGTATAGAATCTATCGGTAAGCTCCATTATTTCCTCGTATATCTCAGCCATTTTTGCCGCCCTGATGATTTCCTCGTACGCTATGCGTGGTATTCCGAATGAGATATTATCTCTGATGGTGGTCGAAAATAAGATTGTGGTTTGAGGCACGAGACCGATCGATCTTCTCAGGTTTTCCAGCGAAAAGTCTTGAATCGGTTTCCCATCTATGTATATGCCGCTGGCATTAAAATTTCTCCAGAGAAGATTAACTATGCTGGATTTCCCGGAGGCGGTTGTCCCCACAATCGCTGTCTTCTTGTCGGGTTCGAATCTCGCATTTATTCCTTTCAAAACAGGATTACCATTATAACTAAAATGAACATTCTTTAATTCTATTAATCCTTTCTTAACTTTCTCTTTTGCCGCATCTTTGATTTCGGGTTCAAGATTTAATATGCTGTTCAGTCTTTTAAGGGACGCCGTTCCGCGTTCGATTACATTGACGACTATACCAATTGCTATCATCGGCCATATCAAGAGGTCAAGATAGTAAAAGAATGCAACGAAAGAACCGAGTGTAATTTTGCCTCCTATAACATCTCTACCGCCAAAGAATAAAACAATGGCGAAAGCAATTGATGCTAAAAAGAAAATCGCAGGGCGAAACCCCGCCCAATATTTTATTAAATCCATACTTCTTGAGAGGTAGTCCCTATTCACTTCGTTGAAATCCCCGATGGCTTCTTTTTCTTGCGCATAATTCCTTATTATAAGTATACCGGTTATAAATTCTCGAGCCTTCCCCGATAAAAGAGAAAACCCTTCCTGGGATCGCTCGAATTTCATGTGTACCATTTTCCCAAAAAAATATGTTGTTATAGCAATAAATGGACTAATCGTCAGCGTATAAAATGTCAGGCTTTTGCTGATATATGTCATCATAATAAGGGCGAATATACCCATGAATACAATGTCGGCTGCAATCACCACTCCGAATCCGGCTGCTTCTTGGACGGCAGCAACATCATTCGTGGCGCGCGCCATAATATCTCCTGTATCCGTTTTATGATAGAATCGGGCTCCGAGGGACATCAACTTTCGATAAAAATCATTTCTTATATCCCGTTCTATCATTCTTGATGCGCCTATTATAAGAAGTCGCCAGAAATATCTGAAAATTATTACAACGAATCCGAAACTCATAATAATAGAAACATATAACAATAGAGAACGGGAGAGAGGTAATGTGCTAAGGTCATCTATAACTAACTTGAGCACCCAGGGGATAACCATATGGCAACCGTCGACTATCAGTAGATAGAAAACCCCCAGAATCAATCGCCCTTTATATTTTATCAAAAGTCCTAGAAGGTCCTTTAATTCTTTCATAATTCTGCTATTGATAGATTCTTTGTAGACTTTGTCAAGGTATAGTCTGGAGGCATGAATCAAGAGTCAATAGTCAGAAGTGAATTCTAAGATAGTTTGAGTAGTCTCCGGAACGTTGACTTATGAAAAATTATTCGTAGATCTTTCGGACAAGAAAGAGGGATGTAATAATGGGGATTGAGGACAACGACCTAAGAGATGCCTCCAGTATGGGGAATTTATCCGGATAAATGCCAAAGTCTGGCCCCATTGCAATTATACTTTCGGAGAGAAGTAGAATACCAAATAACTTTGTATTAATCTTTTTGTTTTGTTTGATTGGTAGATTGGGATTCTTATCCCTTATCGATTTGAAAGATTCGATTTTATCAGGTTCGATATATTAAAAACAAAGATGCAATAACTAAGATGCCTGTGCTAATTTTTACTTTTTATCTTTTCTTTTTCTTTGAAGTCTTCTTTGCCTTTTTCGTTTTCTTAGGCGAAGCTTTTTTCTTACTAGCCATGTAAACCTCCTTTGTATTTTTTTAACTGGGTTTACCGGATTAAAAACAAAGATGCAATAACTAAGATGCCTTAACTAATTTTTACTTTTTATCTTTTCTTTTTCTTTGCAGGTTTCTTCGCCTTTTTGGTTTTCTTTGATGAAGCTTTTTTCTTACTAGCCATGTTATCCTCCTTTGTGTTTTCTAATATTTTAAGGATTTTATCCGGATAGTCAAGGGTTTAATTTTATTTATTTGCTTAAAACTTTATTTTTTAATTATTTTGCGATTGATAAAAGCTGCAAAAAATAAATTTAACCTTGAGTAAATCCGGTTTACTTAATGTATTTTTGAAATAGATCAATTGAAAAAAATCTTGACTAAAAAATAAAAATTGTTATTAATGTTTTAAATCATAAGGAGGAGTAAAAGTGAAAATGAATAGAGATAAATCAATGAATTTTATTCTTGTTGTTTTGTGTCTTGCGTTTTTTGGGCAATGTAAGAAAAAAGCATCGGAGGAGATAGACTCCGGCACTATCGAAAATTCCGTTTTTCGGAATAAGTATTTTGGATTAACCGTGACCCTGCCGGATAATTGGAGTATACAAAGTGCGGAGTCAAATAAAGAGATGACGGAGATGGGAACAAAGATGGTAGCACGTGAAAATAAAAATCTGGAAAAATCGCTCAATGCCACCAATGAACGGCAGAGTTTATTCCTTTTTTCCGCATTCGAATATCTTTTAGGTACACCGGTAGCATACAATGCTAATATTTCGTGCGTCGCAGAGAGAGTTAGTCGTATGCCGGGTATTAAGAGGGGAAGCGACTACCTTTTTCATGCAAGGAAATTACTGGAAATGAGTCAAATGGAAGTTTCTTTTGGCGAAGAAATAACTACTGAGAATCTCGGCGGAATCGAATTCGACGTCATGAGCGTCGGGTTGTCCTTCGGTGAAATGGTCGTGAAGCAGAAGTATTTCGTAACGGTGCTTAAAGGATATGCCCTTTCGTTCATTGTTTCTTACATAACCGAAGAAGGGGAATTGTCCCTTCGGAGTATACTTGAGACAGTAAAGTTTAACTGAAGAGCATATATCTTGCGCTGACATTCCGGAAATATGGTGATTTGGGAGATTTTTGTCAAAGACTTGCGGGAACTCAACCATATTGGAACTATACCTGAAGAATCCCCTTGACATAATTTAATTATTAATTATTTTTACTACAAAAGGAGGCCGGTTAAATGAAAAGGGTTGCGTTAAGAGTTCTTGATGTGTTGATAATTATTTCTTTTTTTGTTTTACTATATATTCTGATTAAGCCACAGTATCAAGATGCAAAAATAACTACGAAAAGAAGAAAATTACAATCTAATATGTTCATAGTTAAAGCAGCAATAGAAAGATACAGAGCCTTTAATGAAGGTAGAATACCTTCCGATATATATGATATATACGAAAATATCGAAGCTCTTGAGACTCCTATAAATCCTTACACATTAAAAAACTTGGAATCATACGAGATTACAAAATTTATGTATGATGTGCCTTCTCAGGCAGAAAATACGGATACGAATGACATTAACGGGGAGCAACGGGGAAATCCCGGCGGAATGAGTATTGGTTTTTATGTTACCGTTACATCGGAGGGCACGGTACCTATAAGCTACGGGATAATAGGTTTTGACTTCGACGGGAAGCCGCTTACCCTAAAAGAAGGAGAAAAAGTCAGAGTCGTAGTACTTACCGAATAGTACTGAAGTTTTTGGAACTTTTACAGCCTGAAGTCTTAGAAAAAATCAGCGCTCTGAACCTCAGAGCTAAAATAATCGTAAAAGGTTTTTTAACCGGTTTGCATGAAAGCCCTTATCACGGGTTTTCTCTGGAGTTCAAACAACATCGTCCCTATTATCAGGGAGACCCTATAAGTAAAATCAACTGGAAATTATATGCCCGAACCGAGAGGTTTTATTTAAAGAAATATCAGGCAGAAACCAATTTATCGGCTTTCCTGCTGTTGGATAAAAGCAATTCAATGGATTTCGGAGAAAATATTTCCAAATTTCATTACGCTCGAACTCTTGCCGCTTCTCTTGCGTATTTGCTGCTTCATCAGAATGATTCGGTAGGGCTGGTTCTTTTTGATTCAAAAATAGAATCCTTCATACCTCCGAGAAGCCGCATGAATCATTTAAAATATTTACTTGCAACTTTGAGTAAAAGTAAACCTTCCGGCAAGACCTCTATTAAGGACGTTGTTTTCGAACTTCAACCTTTGGTAAAGAAAAGAAGCCTTTTCATTTTATTTTCCGATTTGCTGGAAACTCCTGAAGAGGTAACAAAAACCATTGGCATAATGAAGGCTAAAAAACACGAAGTTATAGTATTTCATATTCTCGATAGAGAAGAACTGAATTTTTCCTTTCGCAAGGAAGCTCTTTTCAGAGATATGGAAGATTCAAAAACACTTCTCGTCGACCCTAAAAGCGTAAAAAGGTTATATAGGGACAAGTTCAATCAATTTCTTTCGAAGTACAAAACGGATTTTGCTGCTAAACGTATTGATTATTCTCAAGTTGTTACAGATACCTCTTACGATAAAGCCCTTGTAAAATATCTCGAAAAAAGAAAGAGATTATCATGAGTTTTCCCGAATTCTTTTTTCTTTTTCCGCTTATTGTTGTACCAATAATAATCCATTTATTATCTAAAAAGAAACTTAAAAAAATAGATTTCCCGTCGTTGCTTTTTGTCTTCAAGAGTGAAGTAAGACTAATTCGATGGTTTCGGTTGAAAGATTTGTTATTGCTAATCCTGAGAGTCGCTCTTCTTGTATCCTTAATTTTAACTGCGGCAAATCTCCGGATACCGTTTTCATTCTTCGATGTAGCGGAGACCTTAATTCTCGATAAATCTCCTTCTATGGAGAATATCGGAATCAAAGATAAAAATGTTTTTGATGTTCCCGTGCATTCGGGGATACCCCAATTCTTGCCTTATCTTGAAAAATGCCCGACCGGAATTTTGATAACAGATGCCCAGAAAAACGGTTTTACGGAAATACTAAGGCAGAGGGAAAAATTTCCGGGGATAAGAATCAAAAAGATTGCTTTCCCGGAAGGAAATCTTGGGATATTATCCGCTAAGAGTGGACCATGCTTTGAAGACGGAAAAAATAACATAATTTTCGAAATTTTGAACGAATATAAAGAAGATAAGAAAACCAGACTTACTTTAAAATCAGAGGGGAAGATCGTTATGAAAGAAAACAGAATTTTTAAAGAAGGAGAAACGGAATTGAATCTTGAACTTTTCTTGGAAAAAGGACTACATCAATTGTCTCTTGAACTCGAAGATGAAAAAGGATTCGATTTTGACAATAAATATTATTTCGTATTGAATGTGCAACCCAGAAAAAAAATTCATATTATATCAAAAAATTATCCGGCAAGACTTATCGCTGCGCTTAATCCCATCCACTTCGAAGTTACATTGACAGAGAACATCTCCGATATGAAAGGAGGTTTATTCATTGCATGTGACGTGGGGGAGAGAGAACTTTCAAACCTCCTCCGGAACAACCGTCCCGGTATTATTTGTCTCGGGGGAGACGAAAATACCTCCGTCTCCAATAAAATTCCGGATAGGGTTTCAACCGTTGTCGGAGAGTATTTTTTTAGCGGTTCGTATAATCTGAGTTTTCTTAACGGAATTCCTATAAATTACAATTGTTTTATAACCGCGGGGGAGCCCCTGGTGTATTTTAAAAGCGGCAATCCTTTTATCAATAAAATAGAAAATCATTTGATTCTCCCCGTTTCACCGGAGACGAACGATTTATCTCTGCATCCGGTTTTTATACCTTTACTTTTTGATTTAATCAACTTGTTGTCTGGTGAGACGTTTAACCGTAATATTTTACTGGACGAGCCAATAATTATAAGAAGCTCTTTTTCGCCCACGATAATAAATCCGGAAGGCGGCGAGTACAAAATGGATGCCGTAAGCGGGAATGTTTATATCTTCAGAAAAACAAAAACATGCGGATTTTATAGAATAACTGACGGAATGGCAACGAAGGGTCTGGTAGCGGTGAATACCAATCCTTCCGAATCAAAACTGGAAAGCCTGTCCGACGAAGAAATAAACTATATTTTCGGGAAAATCGGACTTAACAACGGAGCTTCTTTTTTTCTCTTTATAGTTTTAATGTGTTTTGTTTTATCCGTTTTTATTGAGAGAGGAACTTGAAAAAATTAAATTTACCACAAATTTTTATTTTGTTTGTTTTAAACCCAACCCACAACCAAAAATTAGTAACAACAAATCACACGAATTACACGAATATCAAAAAACATAGTATGTTTTTTATATAATAAAACCGATTGATTTTTAGTTTATTTGTGATATTTGTGCAATTTGTTGTTAAAAAATCCTTTAAATCCGTGTTCATCTGTGGCCAGTTAATCTGGGGTGAGGTTGGGCAATCCACATCTTAAAAAATCTGCGTTTATCTGCGTGCTATTCTTTTTGGCTTTTTTATTTATATCATTTTACTTTTTAAATTTTGATATTTGGTTTTTCAAAAAATCGGTTCTTCTTCCCCTCTGATAAGTCTTCCGATGTTTTTTCTGTGCGTGATAATAACAAGTATTGCAATCAAAGCAGAAATAAACAAAACGCTCTTAATCATAGGATAAGCGAGAAAGAAATATAAAATTGGTAAGGAAATAGCTGCACCCAGAGAACCGACGGAAACTCTCCTTGAAATCCCTACGAGTACAACCCAGATACCGAAAGCCAAGACCGCGGGAATGGGCATGAGAGCAACAATGCCTCCAAACCCCGCAGCGACACCCTTCCCACCTTTAAAGCGCAAGAATGGTGTAGTCATATGACCCACGATTGCTCCGAGAAGAGCGAGGATACCTGCCGGGACGGAAATTTTAGAAAAATATATTACGGGAAGAAACCCTTTAAGAAAATCAAGAACAAAAGCGAAGATTCCTTCTTTTTTGCCAACTACCCTGAAAACATTCGTAGAGCCTATATTTCCGCTTCCTTCCTTTCTTAAATCATAGCCTTTAACCTTGCCTACGACGTAACCGAAAGGTATGCTTCCAAGAATGTAAGAACCTATAAACGCTGCAACCTCCCACATAAAGAATTACCCCCTTTCCAGTTTAATTGAAATTGGTATCCCTTCGAAATCTATTTTCTTTCTTATCCTGTTCTCCAGATATTTCTTGTATTGTTCATCAAAACTTTTTTCTTCGTTAACTTCCAGAACGATATTCGTACCGTATTGTTTTACCGAATACAGCTCAACTTTGCCTCGAGCACCCGGAGGCGGACGGTAATCGACAGCTTCTTTAACAATCTTTTCAAGATCGGGATGTGCATTTTTTAATTTATCTACTGTCTCAAGTGCTAAAGATAAGGATTCATCTATGCCTTCCATTGTTATAGACGAAACATATATTCTCGGAATCCAGTCGAAAACCGATAGCTCTTTATCGTAATAACTCATAACTTTTTTCTTTTTCTCCTCGGGCACAAGGTCAAACTTCGAAAAGAGTATAATAATGGGAGTTCCTCTATCTATCGCCCAATTTATTATATTCTTATCCTGCTTTGACAACTTCTTGGTAGAATCTATCAAAACAAGAACAACATCGGATTCTTCTATCGACCTTATGGCTCTCAAAAAAGAATAGTATTCGATGGCATCCTTTAATTTAGTCTTCTTCTTGAGTCCTGCAGTATCGACAAGAATTATAGTTCTATCATTATAATCCAGATAGGAATGGATGCTGTCTCTTGTGGTTCCGGGTTCTTCTTTGGTAATTGTACGTTCGTAACCCATAATAGCGTTAACATAAGTCGATTTCCCCGTATTTGGTTTTCCTATGACACCTATTGTGGTTCCCCGGACAATTTCTCCTTCAACGCAGTTTGAAAGTATCCATTTTAAGAGTTTTCCTACTCCACCGCCGTGCTGGGCTGAAATCTGAAAAGTTTTATCCAGTACCAGTTTCCCGAATTCGGAAATAACATTCCAGTTTTCCCCTCTATCTATTTTATTTATAACGAGGGCTTTTTTCCCGCGGGCTTTCCTTACGTAATCTGTAATTTCGCGGTCAATAGAAGAAATACCCTCTTTCCCATCTACCAATAACAGAACAATATCGGCTTCTTCCAGAGCGAAGTTTACCTGTTCTCGAATTCGGATTTCAAGCGGGTCGTCGGAAAATTGGATACCACCAGTATCTATCAAAATCAGGGGTTTTCCATCTCTCTCTACGACGCCGTAGACTCTGTCTCTTGTAACTCCGGGTTCTTTGTCTACGATGGAACGTCTCTCCTTAAGAATACGGTTAAAAAGGGTCGACTTGCCTACGTTGGGTTTGCCGACGATAGCGATTGTATTCATTTTATGTTTCCGAGTTCCATAATGTTGTAAGGACTTACAATAATTCTTTTCCGTAAGGTATTTTTTAAAATATTGAGGGAACATCCATCTATGAATATATCGTCTCTGTTGATTATATCGGGAGGCAAGATTGCCACATCAAAATCATGTATAGAGAGGCGTCCCAACAGGTCCCAGCCTCCGAGCAGAGCGGATACTTCCACCGAGTCCCCAAAATATCTGTTCTTAACGGATATCGTTTGCGCTTCTATGCCTGCCTCTTTAAATTTATCCTCTAATCTTCTGACGATATCATAAGCAAGAGTTCCCGTAACGAGAAGAACTTTCCCTTTTAAATCGGGAACCTTTAAGGATTCGATACCGTCCAGGAATTTTCTCGCCATTCCGATGCCGTTCTCCAATTGAGGAAAATCATCATAAAACCCGAAAGGAGGGATAGCTTTATTTGTTTTTATGTAAAACTCATCTGCAAGATAGACGAGCGTATTTCCCATTTTCTTTCTTGTTTCTGTTTGATATGGTTCGATTAATACTATTACTTCATTCATCCACATTGTAGTAGGTTTTTCGATATGGGGCAAACCTTCCCGGAAGGCGGTCAATCCTACAGGAACAATACCGACGGACTCGATTGAAGGTAACGAGAGAAGATCTTCTATGGTTTCGTGAAGAAATTCCCCGTCGTTAACCCCCGGAAGCAGAACTATCTGAGTATGCAATTTTATACCGCCGTCACTGAGCCTTTTAAGTTGTTTCATTATTTTTCCGGCTTTTTTGTTTCGCATCATTTGAATACGTTTTCCGGAATCGGTTGTATGAACCGAGATGTAGAGAGGACTGAGCTTTAATTCTATTATTCGCTTAAAATCTTCCTCGCTGAAGTTCGTCAGGGAAAGATAATTTCCGTAAAGAAAAGACATGCGATAGTCGTCGTCTTTTGCGAATAAGGATTCTCTTGCGTCCGCAGGATTCTGGTCCGCAAAACAAAATATACAGTTATTTTTACACAAATTCATTTCAAATTCCGAGGGCTCGATACCAAGGGATTCTCCTTCACTTTTTTCTACGTCGTATACATAGGTGAATTTTCCATCCGAAATATGAACACTTATCGAGCTTCCCGACTCAAAGAATTGTAAATCAAGGGAATCGTTTATCTCTTTATTATCTATTGCAATAAGATGATTTCCGGATTTTATTCCAAGTTTATCGGCAATCGAGCTTTTCTTAACTTTTTCTATTTTAATCATAATTTAGTAAATTAAAAACTTTTTCTTCACCCAAGTATCCCCGCTAAGTTTTTAATTTGTTGGTCAGTCGGCTCGTTAGATCGTTAGTTGGTTTACAGTTCTCCCCGATCCGACGAACCCACGAACTAACAAACCAATAAAAAATCACAAAAATTTCTCTTCACTTCTACATGTACTACA
>CAZGBM010000036.1:0-21298 GCA_964523975.1 uncultured bacterium
AAATGGTAACAAAAGGATTCGATTTCCCCGATATCGGATTCGTTGGCGTCATTTCAGCAGATACCGCTCTTGATCTACCTGATTTCAGAGCAACCGAAAAGACTTTCCAGCTCCTTTCGCAGGTAGCAGGTAGAGCAGGTAGGGGCGTAAAAGGCAACGTTTTAATACAGAGTTCAAAACCAAAACATTACGCGATAAAAAGCGCATCAGAGCATAATTATCCGGACTTTTATAAAGAAGAGATAAAGTTCAGAAAGTCCGCCAATTATCCGCCTTTCAAAAAACTTGCAAGAATTGTTGTCAGGTCTAAGGAAATACAAAAAGCGGAAAATGCGGCAATTAAACTAAAGGAAGAAATCGATGGGATGAAAGAAATAAAAAAAACAACTATCCTTGGACCCGCAGTCTGCCCCATCGGTAAAATCGAAAAACATTTTCGATTCCACATGCTGTTGAAATCAAAAACAGGAACTCCCCTTCAAGACACATTAAGGAAAATCTATAATAAAAAGATTCCCGGAGTAAAAATTTCTTTAGAAATAGATCCGCTTAATATGCTATAATGAAATTAAATATCAAAAATTAAAAAGCAAAAACAGAATTCAATTGTTTCGAGTTTTGTTTAAGTAAAACAAAAATATTAGTGTTATTTGTGTAATTTGTTGTTACTACTTGTTTTGGAGGGTGTAGGTGTTTTTCTTAACAACAATTTATAATTTTTTGTTGTTCCTCTGTGTCTTTGTGTTCTTTGTGTGAGATAAAGTCTTAAGTTTTGGGTCTATTTAGGATTCTTCTAACAATTTGATTATCTTTTTCTTTAGATAAGAATAATTATATATAAAATACCCGTCTCTGACTATACCTTTCTTATCAATTAATATAAAGTCAGGCGTATGGACAACTCCATAATCATAAAAACTCACTTTACTTACGCTTATCGGCCAATTGATTTTTCTTGCCTCACGGTAATCATCTATCATCTGTTCGTATTCTTGCTGAGTAGAAATATCTAATCCACCAAGTTCACATTTACTACTGACATACTTAATTGCCTCGATAATAATGAAATCATCGTTATTAACTTCTTCCTGCAATCTGAATAAATACGGTAAATCGATATTGCTCTGTTCACAATCCCAGTCAGAAAATTCTATCAGAACCACTTTACCTTTCAAATCTAAAAGTTTAAGAGGTTTTTCTGTACTACTCCAATGTTGAGTTCCCAAAGGCAAGGCTTCTTTACCTAAAACATTTAATTTTCTTTCAATAGACCCAAGCTGTTGTATCAAATCACTGTCTGAAAGTTCTTTTCTCGCATCGTTTATAACTTTATAAGCTCCCTCGTTATCTCCAATTTTTTCTAAAACAAAGGCCCTTGCGGTAGAAATATCCAGTATCGGAATCAAATCCCTTTTTGAGTTATCTGAATTAATTAGCCGGTAAAGATTTTCCGCTTTCTCCGTATAATTCATCGCCTCTTCAGTATTCCCCCACTCGGAGAAACTAAAAGCAAGCATATAATACATCCATAATTGGTCCTCAGGTTTAAACATGTCGATATTAATATATTTAACAACCTCCACGGGCTCGAGCACACATGAATTCATAAAAAAGGTTTTCATCAAATTTAGATCACTCCTGGATTCAGGAAATTTCTCAAAAAGTATCTTAGAAATATTAAAGACTTGCTGTTCATCTTTCGCAACTTTCGCGATTTCTAAAAGGCCTATTAAATCATCCTCAGTTAAATCTGCAGGAGAAAATTCTGTTAAAAACTTCATTGCCATGTTTGCTCTCTCATGCTTCAATTCATAAAATTTACCTCGCATTGCAACATATTCAGTTCCTCCTTTACCAACACGCGAAGGGTCCGGTATTTTTGTAGCTATTTCTTCCAATCTTTCAAGCTGGTGGAGCCGACCTTCTATATCGTTTTTCCTGCCAAATAAAGAACTCCTCAAAAAAGATTTCGAAAATTTATCTTTTATTATTTGTCCAAATCCTTTCGGAGGATTGAAAGAATAAGCATAAGGAACAACAATTACAGGTCTCTCTTTGAGATTTGTTTTTAAAGTCACCTCTTCCCCGATTTCACCTTTTTTAAAGGGAGGGCGAACCGCAATATTAATTGTGTATTCCTTACCCTCCTCCACCATATTGACCTTGACGTCAGTCCTCTCATTCGGAGGAATTATATCGGAAATAATAAGCGGCCCATCAAAATAACTTCGTAATCTAACGGTACCGGTAAGGAGAGTATCCTTCCTATCTATCTCTCCAAACATTAGAGCACGGGGAATCACCTGTACCTCGGCAGGGGTTTCGACTACGTTTCCCGTCACAATAAGGGTAATATCAGGCTTATCAGAAATATTCGTCTTAACATAAACCATAATATTTGCATATAGTGGAAAGCGATCTGTTTTTGCTTTGTATGTTATCAGAATTTTCCCACTTCCTCCGGGCGCAACTCTCTCGTCGTATCCGTCAATTTTTGTACACGATGAGCAGGAAGAACGAACACTTTCAAGCACCAAAGTATCAGAACCGGAATTGAAGAACGAAGCCGTAAGGTATATAACTTCTCCATTTTTGATTTCTCCAAAGTAACAAGTATCGCTTTCAAACCGTATAGCAGGTCCTTTAATTCTTTCATTCTTGCAACTCTGAACACATAATAGCGTCAAGAAAAAAAATACAACCGCATTACGTACGCTCTTAATCATTATTAAACACCTTAAATTAAAAGTCTCCATAACTTAAATAATATAGGAAAAAGACAAAGTTTGTCAACCTCCGCTTTAATATAAATTAAATATTAAATATCAAAAAGCAAAATGACAAATAAAAATGTAAAATTATCTCTAATAAAGAACACAGAGCCCACACACAACCACACCAATAAATTTAGCCACAGAGAACAAAAAAGAATTTTGTTGTTTTCCCCCACACTACCCGTTTTTTAACAACAAATAGCACAAATTGCACAAATATTTTTTTGACTTATGACTTTGGACGTTGCACTTTGGACTAACAGAACCATTGGCGTTATTCGTGTAATTCGTTGTTTCTATTTTCGTTTTTATTTTTGAACTTTGATTTGTAGTTTTGCATTTTGATATTTGATTTTTACATTATTTATTCGGGGGTTGACTTTCCAGATATTCCTTAATATTCTCTAACCAATAGACCTTAATTTGCTTAATTTTAACAGGAGGCAATAGAATATATGGGGAAAAGAAGATCACGGAAAAACAAAAAAACAATCTACCCTCGCGGATATACGGGAATGGATAGAAGAAGCGGTAAAGAAAGAAGATCGGGAAAAGACCGCAGAATTCTCCGTAACCCGCACTATGGTGGACCTGAACGCAGAAGCGGTGAAGATCGACGAACCGGCAAAGACAGAAGACAAACAAGACGGACCGGACATTTACTATAAACAAATGACTTTTTGTCAGCTATTAATTTGCTTGCGTAACATGCAATTCGCACTAAGAACTTCCCATGATGGATGGAATGATATCCCTTTAATGTATAAATAACCATTCTTATCTCTAGAACAGGACAAAAAAAAGATCCGTATTTTAGTCTATGAAAATTATAGAGAGAGAAACAAAAACAATATACACAAAAACGAGGACTCCAGGGTTAGAATACACTATTAACCAGTATGTAGGATGCGGGCATCAGTGTGTTTACTGTTATGCAAATTATATGAGTAAATGGAAAGAATACGGACAGTGGGGAACATGGATTGAGGTAAAGACGAACGCCCCGGAACTCGCAAGAGAAAAAGTTAACGGAGAGGTATCAATGAGTTCGGTTTCCGACCCATATCAGCCCCTCGAAAAAAAGATAAAACTTACCAGGAGAGTCCTGGAAAACATGGACAAGCATACCAAACTCTCTATCCTCTCCAAATCCGACCTGGTTTTACGAGATATTGACATTATAAAAAAGTTTGAAAATATCAGCGTCGGCTTAACGGTAAATTGCTTCCCCGAAAAAGTGAGAAAAATTCTCGAACCCCATGCATCGTCCAACGAGAGGAGAATCAAAGCACTTAAGAAGTTGAACTCGGAAGGGATAAAAACCTTCTGCTTTATAAGTCCTGTTATTCCAAAACTTACCGAAGTAAGACAAGTGCTCCATCAGACTAGAGGAACCGTAAATTATTATATAATTGAAATTCTCAATACCCGTCTTGGAGGAAAAAATCTCAAAAAGATTCTACAGGATAAATTCTCCGAAAGTTATGCTTACCTTAAAAACAGAAACAAAATGGAAAAGTTTGTGAAATTATTAAAAGATTATTTTGAAGAAAACAATATTCCACTCGAGGCATTTGTAGAGCACCATGGCAGAAATTATTATAATTAAGAAAGACAAGCGACGATTTAAAGGTAACAATCACTCCGCTTTAAAACAAAATACGCTCCCTGCCCGGGATGTACCAAAATTTCGCCTAATATTATAGATTAACATACGAAAGATCAGACTGAACGAAATAAACATTTTTCTGTATCATAAGAAAAAAACCCCTTGACATATAGCCAAAAATCCTTACAATCTCTATGAAACAATAAAAGGAGGCTATTTAAATGAACAAAAAAGAATTAATCGATGCAATTGCTGCTGATGTAGGGTGCAAAAAGTCAGAGGCCAAAGCGATGACAGAAAGTTTTCTCAACAACATCACCAAATCGCTGAAAAAAGGAGACCGCGTCGTCATTGTAGATTTTGGAGTCTTTGACGTGAAGCAGAGAAAAGCAAGAATTGCCAGGAATCCCCAGAAACCGGATCAAATAGTGAAAGTGCCGGCACGAAAAGTTCCAAAATTCCGCGCAGGAAAAAGCCTGAAAGACGCTGTAAGGTAGCAAAGAAAGTAAATACAATCAAAGATCTGGAACAACAAATAGTTCAATCTCTCAGAAAAAACAGAGCTTGGATTGGTGATGATACAGTTTCAATAAACAAGGACCAGATCGTAAGTACTGACTCATATGTAGAGGGAGTGCACTTCACTCCCTCTACTTTTTCTTATTACAATATAGGTTACAAAGCCCTTGCGTCCGCCCTATCCGACATCGCTGCTTCCGGAGGCAACCCCGAATGGTATTTTTTGAACCTCGGAATAAAAAAAGACCAGACAATCAAAGAAATAAAAGAAATTCTACGCGGCATGAAATACTTAGAGAAAGAATATTCTATAAAATTACTGGGCGGAGATACCGTTAGATCACCTTTTTTATTTCTTAGTATTACGGTAGGAGGTACAACAAAAAATCCAATTCTTCGCTTTCGGGCAAGAACAGGCGATAAACTTTATCTTACGGGAAATATTGGTGGCGCAAGTATGGGGTTTTTTGCTCTACAAAACGGCATAAAATCTTCAATAACCAGATATCATCTAAGACCTGAAATCAGATGTAACGAGTCGCTTTTTCTTACGAAAAAATACCGGATAAATTCTATGATTGATATATCCGACGGCTTATTGATAGACTCCAATCACCTGGCAGAAGAAAGCAAAAAGAAGCTAAATATTAATTTAGAGGCTATTCCGGTATGCCCCGAGTGCAAAAAATTCGCCAAAAAACATTTTCTCAACTTAAAAGAATTTGTCCTGACTTCAGGAGAAGAATTCGAACTCTTGTTTACCTCCCCCGATGATATAAAAGAGAAATTCGTAAGCAAAATAGGATACGTCTCCCACGGCAAAGGAGTTTACATCGACGGCAAACTCACTCCTCCGCGAGGATACAGTCATTTTAAATAAAACGAATAAAAAACACGTAGTCCATACACAACCACACCAGTAAAATTAACCACAGAGAACAAAAAAGAATTTTATTGCTTCCCCCACATCACCCGTTTTTTAACAACAAATAGCACAAATTGCACAAATAAATTATTTTTGTTCTTTTTTTTAATATTAGTGCTATTCGTGTGATTTGTTGTTTCTATTTTTGGGAGGGGTTGTGGGTTTTAAGTAAAAAGTATAAATTTTGTTGTTTCTTTGTGTCCTGGTGCCTTTGTGGCTAATTAAGTGAAAGTCGCGAGTCTGCTTTTAAACCAAGCTCGGAACGAATTCCTTCTTTAAAGAGTTTATATCCAAGGAATCCTACCATTGCTCCGTTATCGACTGTAAATTCTTTATCGGGTGCTATCCACTCTATATCCAGTTCTTCGAGACGCTTTCTCAATAACTTATTAGCCGAAACGCCACCAGATACGGAGACTCTTTTAATACCGGTCATCCTGACGGCTCTTTTTAATTTAATCAAGAGTGACTCGATTGCCGATCTCTGAAAAGAAGCAGCTATATCAGACACCCTGTAAATTCTTTCTTCCTGCGGAAGACCAAGATAAGTATAGAGAACGCTTGTCTTCAGTCCGGAGTAAGAAAAATCCAGGCCCTCCGGGTCAGGTACGGGAAAGTCAAATTCATTTTCTTCCCCTTCTCCAGCAAACTTCTCAATTGCGGGTCCACCTGGGTAACCAAGTCCTATTAGTTTCGAAACTTTATCGAAACTTTCACCGCAGGCATCATCAAGGGTCGAACCAAGTACCTCGTAATCTCTAAAATCGTTGACTTTAACAATCGAAGTGTGTCCCCCGGAAACCAAAAGAGAAAGGAACGGATAGCTATACTCCTCTATATTGATAAACGGAGAATAAATATGAGCTTCAAGATGATTAACGCCTACAAAAGGTACTCCAAGCGAATAAGATAAACTCTTGGAAAAATTCAACCCAATTAAAAGAGAACACAGTAAACCAGGACCATACGTAACAGCAATACCGTCAATATCTTCCACAGACATTTTCTTTTCCTCCAGAATTCCTCTTGTCATCATAAGCAATCTTTCCGTATGCTCTCTTGAAGCTATTTCCGGAACCACCCCACCAAATCTACTGTGAATTTGCTGAGAGTAAATACTGTTACATAAGACTCTCTTGTCCTGCGTAAGAGCAACACCGGTTTCGTCACAGGAAGTTTCTATGCCAAGTATTGTCACTGTCTTACTCTTATTCTATTCGGGAAAATCTCAATTAATGGGTTTCCTATAGTAATAGTAGTAAAATTGCCTTTAGGTATAGAATCCGGCGAAAGATAATCAATATTGTAAACCATACTCTTCGGACCAACTATTATAACCTTATCAGGTTCGAAAGACATCCCTTTTACAGAAGTTATACCTACTTTGGTTCTGATTAGTGAGTCGATCTCCACTTGTATAGAATCGGGAAATTGAATTTCATAATCTTCTATCCCCAAAAAAACCGGAAAAGAAAGTCTGTTCTCATCAAGCTTGAATTTATAGATACCCGGAAAATCATATAACAACTTAATAACAGGAGAAATTTTCTTTAACATATTATGTTGTCTTTTTTTAGCTTTTATTCTTATTCTAACCGAATCTGACGAAACGCTTTTCAAAATTATATTTTTAGGAGTTTTTATTTGTACCGGTAAAGTTCTCTCAACAACGACAATTTCATTGGTTTTTGCATAATACCACAGAAGAACCGCTAAAATTAACGATGCCATAAATGATATTATATTTCTTCTATTCTTAAACAGATTAAACCCCATTTATTTCTACTTTTTTTTCTCCTTTTCTAATCTCCCCTATTTGTGTTCCCAATTTAATATCTTCTCCACCAACTAAAATCATCCCAATACCCATATTGAAAACAGAAAACATTTCCCTTTCCGGTATTTTTCCTTTTCGTTGAATAAATCTAAAAAGCTCGGGAACCTTAAAACCGGAAAGATCTAAATAGCAGGTAAGTCCTTCCGGTAAAATCCGTGGAATATTGCCGTAAAAACCTCCTCCGGTAATATGACATATTCCTCTTAATGAATCTAAAATAGGAAAAACTTCCCTGTAGTAAGATTTGTGGGGTATAAGTAATAAATCGCCCAGAATTCCATTCAGTTCTTCTATGTGCTCATCCAGCGAAAGCCCGGCATTTTTTATAACAGCTCTTATAAGAGAATAACCGTTGGTATGAAAACCCGAAGAGGCAAGACCGAAAACCTTGTCTCCTTCCCTGATTTTACTCCCGTCTATTATTTTATCTTGTTCCACTATACCGGTTATCTGAACCGCCAGATCAAATATATTATCAGCATATAAGTCAGGCAGTTCGGCGGTCTCCCCACCGATAAGAGAACATTCGTTTTCTTCACAGGCACTGGACATACCTTTCACTACCTCGACAAATACTTTCTTATCAAGTTTACCTGAACCGAAATAATCCAGAATATAGAGTGGTTTTGCTCCCATCACCAGAATATCATTAACGCAGTGATTCACAATATCATTACCCAACCCCTGGTAAAAACCGTACTCGACAGCTACAAGAACTTTCGTACCAACACTATCAATTGATGAAACAAGTACAGGCTTTTCATATCCCTCCGGAATCCTGTACGTTGCACCAAAATGGCCTGGAGAATTTATAACATTATTTGTTAAGGTCTTATTTATAAAAGATTTAACTTCGGAAAAAGCATCGTCTGCTTTTCGGATATCAACTCCGGAATCTTTGTACAGCATTAATGCTTTTTTGCTTCTCCGAGATAACGTTTGGCCTGTGCGTGAGTTGGATCCGCACGAAGAACTTGTTCGAAATACTTTATAGCTTCTTTATAATTTCCATCGAAATAGGCACTTAAACCTTTCGTATAAAGATCAGTTATTTGCTGCTTAGAAACAGAAGGTTTCTTTTCTACTGGCGTAGGCTTTTTCACAACAGTTGGAGGAGTAGTGGTAACAACAGGTTTCTTCCTCTCCGCAAGTCTACTTCTTAAAGATTGAATATGACTTCTAATTTCGGAAGAACCTTCTGCACCTTTCAAACTAAGTATCTCTTCCCACAAAGTTATCGCACCTCTTATATCGCCAGACCTCTCAAGAGCCCTTGCCCTGGCTTCCAATGTGCTGACACTACCTGCCATTGCTTTTCTAACAAGAGCCAATCCTTCCTTTGCCTTTTCGTTATTAGGATATAAATTAATTGCTTTCTCAAGCTTTTCCCTCGCTTCTTTAAGAAGACCTTTTTTATAATCACCGGCTGCTTCTTTGGTTAGATCCATAGATAGTTTAACCGCAGGATTTATAACCTGAGATAAGCCAATTTCAAAATCCAAATCATCTCCCGATTTAACCGCCACTTCGGCTGTTTTCATTTTATAACCCGCAGAGAAAACAGAAATCTTGTAAACGCCGGGCTGCAGTTGAAGTACGGCTTTCTGGGTAGCCAAAATATCATAAGTTCTCTCGACATCCCCTTTCGAAACAATAGCCTTACCGGAAATATGTTCTCCGCCATTCTGGTCCTTAAGAGAAAGTCTTAATGTACCCGATCTTGCCAAATTTTCGCCCCTGACTCCAATTCCGCCCGGGTTAAAAGATAAAGACAAACTTACCTGCGGACTATTTACCAGCTCTTCTTCTTTGGCAAAAAATAGCTCTATTTTATTCAGGCTCAACGTGCCCTTCCATATGCCCACCTCATATTGAAATCCCGCATTCGCATCTCTCCCATCGGTCTCGGCAATCAACGAAAGACCAATAGGAGTTATAAATTTAATTCCTCCAAATGCACCAACCACAAAGTCCGGGTGCTTCTCGTCAAAGAAAGTATCAAAATTCAAATATTGACTACGAGGACCATAACCTACAAATCTTCCACGTCCCAAACCAAAAGTCATCTCAAAAATTTCGCCGAAATCTTTAGTTGCAACAAGATAAGCCGAAGCAAGCTCCGGAGGTCTTGGCTTATACAAAAAATCTACTGCTTCTACCGTATCAACCGCAGCCACATATTTGTTATATGTAATATTTTCTATTCCAATCGATAAGCTGGGAAGAATTCCATTCTGCTCCATAATCTGATATACTAAATCAAGACAAAAGGTTTTCTCGGAATAAACTTTTAAACCTGCAACGAAACCGGCTATACCGTATTCTATTGAACCGTTAGCGTCAAATTTTTCCTGTTCCTCATCACCACCAACAGCGTAACTTCCGTTAAGATTCAAGAAAAAACCCTCCGAAAAAGTCGAGGTAGGTACATCTATATAACTCCTCCAACTACAATTTTGGCCATAAAAATCAAGAACACCTGAAAAGGAAAAACATACCAATATTATATATTCTATAATTTTCTTCATATTTTTATTAATAATACCGATTTTTCACCCATTGTCAAGGGGGAAAATCGAACTTACTGGGAGAGTTCATGCACATATTATAAATTTTAATGCAAGTAAACTTTCAAGTGGAGTCTATTTCTATAAATTACAAGTAAGGAGTGATTTTGTAGAGACAAAGAAGATGCTGCTCTTGCTGTAAAAGTCCAACCGAAGAGTTGTTAAAAACAGTGCAGAGAATAATAAACCTGAGAAGGCTAATGTCAGATTTAGGGTGTACGATATAAAAGGAACAAAAATGAAAGAGCTTTCTTCAGAAGAGAGTCCCGCAGGCTTTTATTCGAGAAAGATAGATATGGGTGACAACCCAACAGGAGTGTACTTCATTAGAATGGAAGCAAATGGAAAAAAGTTTATTCAAACAAGAAAAGTTGTATTTGTGAGATGAAAAAATAATCTCACAGAAAGTCCTGGCACGACAAAGCCGTTAAAATTAAAAATCAAATATCAAAAGGGAAAGTCAAAAGTCGCTCTCGGCTCACCGCTTACGGCTAACCGCAGAAAAAAACAAAAAAAATTACACATGTAGGTCATGTGGTCCATATAGAATTAAAAACAAAAAACTACAGGTTCTACATTTTCTACATGTTAAAAAATGGTGTGTGGGGTTGGGTTTAGCGGAAAGCGGAAGGCGGATGGCTGATAGCGTAACAAGTCATTTCGCTTTTTGATTTTTAATATTTAATTTAAATTCAGACAGGTTTAATATAGATTTATAGTAATTTTTTATTTTAAACTGGTATCTGGTATCCGGTTCCCGGTAGCCGATCTCTATGGCCTGAGCTTATTTTGACCTTGACATTAAAGAATATGCTTTTATAATTTTACAGGAGAATAAAGACTTTAAAAATTAAGGAGGTTTCGATGATTTCAAGATACAAAGTCGACGAAATCGATAAAATATGGTCGGACGAAAACAAATTCGAAAAATGGTTTGAAGTCGAGATTGCGGTTCTTGCTGCCCGTGAAAAACTCAGACAAATTCCCAAGGGGACGACCGAATCCCTGCAAGGAATAAAAGTATCTGCCGAAAGAATAAAAGAAATCGAAAAAGAAACCAGACACGACGTAGTAGCCTTTATTACCGCTGTGGGAGAAAAAGGAGGCGATGTTACCCGTTTCCTCCACCAGGGTCTCACATCATCGGATATTGTAGATACTTCTTTTGCCCTTCAACTTAGAGAGTGTTCCACAGTTATAAAAAAAGAACTGAAAAATATTCTTGAAATATTAAAAGAAAAAGCTCTCAAATGTAAAGGCATTCCAATAATGGGAAGAACCCACGGCATCCACGGAGAAGTAACCTCCCTCGGTTTAAAATTCCTTTCGTGGTATTCGGAAATGAAAAGAGCAACCGGGCGCTTTAGCAGAGCTTCAAAAGAAATCGAATACGGAAAAATTTCGGGAGCAATGGGAAATTTTGCTCACCTCGATCCCGAAGTAGAGGAGCTTGCTCTAAAAAAACTGAATTTGAAACCGGAACCTGTTTCCACTCAGATAGTACCGCGGGACAGGTATGCCGAATATATTTTTGCAATAGTCACTATTGGTTCGACAATTGAACATATAGTAAACGAAATACGCCATCTCCAGAGAACGGAAATAAGAGAATTGGAAGAGCCTTTTAAATCAGGACAAAAGGGGTCATCGGCAATGCCGCATAAGAGAAATCCCATACTCTGCGAACGTCTTTCGGGAATGAGCCGCTTACTCCGTTCATACCTGATAACAGCCATTGAAAATATAATTCTATGGAACGAACGGGACATCTCTCATTCTTCTACAGAAAGAATATACTTCCCGGATTCTATTGAACTTATAGTATATATGCTAAGGAAACTTTCTTTTATTATAAAAAATTTGAATATATATAAAGACAACATAGAAAAAAATATCTGGCTCACGAATGGACTTGTATTTTCACAAAAGATTCTTATAACACTGCTCGATAAAGGAGCAAACAGAGAAGAGGCTTACAACATCGTGCAGGAAAATGCCATGGAAGCCTGGCAAAAAGGCGGAAATTTTAAAGAGAAGATAGAAAATGATAAAAGAATCAAGAAATATATAAACAAAGAAGAATTAAAAAGCCTATTTGACCCTAAAAGTTATTTAAAAAACGAAGAAAAGATATTCAAAAGAGTCCTTAAATAATCATAGCACGACAAAGTCATATAAATGCAAAAATCAAATATCAAAATGGAAAAATACAAATCAAAGTTCAAAAATGAACAAAAAAAACAGAGAAACAACGAATCACACGAATAACACGAATAAAGGCAAAAAAGTTCTATTTTTTATAAAAAACTATTATTAATTTATTTGTGTAATTTGCCTGCCCCGTAAGGAAGAATGACTGTATTGGGGTGCAATTTGTTGTTACAAAAAATGGGTTGTTGGGGGGTAATAGAAAATCCGTATTTTTTCCGGTTAAATATTTTGTTGTAAGAAAGAGTTTATTTTGCATTTTAAATTGTCATTTTGCTTTTTGATTTTTGATATTTAATTTACCGGAAAAAAGCGACGAAATCAAGTGGGATATATTTATACAAGAAAACAAAAATTTGACTGGTAGCAATACAGCGAGTTTTATCTAAGTTTTCTTAAGACCCTTTTAGAAACCTCTTTAAGCGGTTCAAAAACGCCGACTCCTTCACACGCTACGCCTTCGCAGAAGAAAACACCACGGGGATTCAAAGCATCCTCCAATTCGTTAAGAGAAACTATATTTGGCAGATCTCTCTTATTATATTGAATGGCTAAAGGTATCTCCTCAAACTTCTTATTGTATTCAATCAAATTATCGTTAAGATTTTCCATAGAATCAATATTATCTTCAAATCTCTCTATCTGAGAATCGGCAACGAATATAAGACCATCCACACCTTTCAATATAAGCTTTCTGGAAGCATTATAGTAAACCTGTCCGGGAACGGTATAAAGATGGAAATGCACGGAAAAACCTTTAACTGTTCCCAAATCCACAGGCAAGAAATCAAAGAAAAGCGTTCTATCGAGTTCCGTATCAAGACTCATCAATTTTCCGCGATTTTCAGGGTTTACCTTTGAATATATATATTTTATGTTGGTAGTCTTACCGCCAAGACCCGGACCATAGTAAACTATTTTACAATTTATTTCTTTTGAAGAATAATTTATAAGCGCCATTTTTTCTCCATATTACTCAAAAAGACTATCCAGTTCCGTTTCCGCTTCACTAATAAAATCGTCATCAACCGCTCCGGAATATTCGCTTTCAAGAACCTCGAATATTTTCTCAAACAAACCCGATAGCTTTTCAGCCGTTTTCTTAACTTTGATACGTACCAGACCCAGCGTTGTCTCCCTTGTAAATATAACAGCAAGGATGACTTTATCTGCAATTAACGAAACATAAATGCTCTTTTGTACTCCCTGGTGGAATAAAGTGGAAAAATCATGCTCGCCTATAAGGTCAGCAAGGTTGGAAGTAGCTGCAAAATCTGCCGCAGAAAGGGTTGCAAAAGATGGAATATCAAGAGAAGAAACGTTTCCTGCTGAGGTAATGAGCTGTCCGGCTTTGTCGATAAGTAGAACCGACACGGCTTTTGTCTCCCGGCAAAGTTCTTCTAAACTTTCCTTGATCGCCTGGAATTCTCTCTCAAAAGACGCTTCTCTATCGTCGGGCATCTAAATGCCAGCCTCCTCTAATTTTTTTAACTTCTCCCATCTTGCGTTAACCTCATTCTGAATTTCTTCTATTATTTTTTTATTTTCATCTTTAAATAAATGCCTGAATCTTCCCTGCAACTTTAACCATTCTTCAACAGGAATAACATTTTTGGGATCTTTTGTTATTTTATGAACGCCATTCTCAACTTCATACAAAGGCCAGAATCTGGACTTTACAGCAAGGTCGGCAATTTTAATCGTATCTTCCTTTTGATAATACCATCCAAGCTGACATGGCGCAAAAACAACGATAAACTTCGGCCCTTCAATTGAAAGGGCTTTTTCTACTTTGCCCATATAATCTTTCCAATCGGAAATCGACGCCTGAGCTACATAAGGAATATTATGGGCAGCCATAATTTCCGTAATATCTTTTCTCCACTGGGTCTTACCGGCTATTACTTTTCCGGAAGGAGAGGTGGTTGTATTGGCTCCGTGCGGTGTCGCGCCGGACCTCTGAATACCCGTATTCATATATGCCTGATTATCGTAACAAATATAGAGCATATTATGCCCTCGTTCCATTGCACCTGATAAAGATTGCAGTCCAATATCGTAAGTCCCGCCATCTCCACCGAAAGCGATTAAATTGATATTCTTTTTTATCTTTCCTTTCTTTTTTAACGCCTTATATGCCGCTTCCACCCCGCTGACTGTAGCTCCCACATTCTCAAAAAGAGAATGGATATAAGACACATTCCAGGCTGTATAAGGGAATATAGTAGACACAACTTCCATACAACCTGTTGCAAAACCCACGACCGTATCTTTTCCTGCAGCTATGAGAGCCTGCCTTACCGCTATCGCCGGACCACAACCCGCGCATGCGCGATGCCCGGAGACAAACAGGTCTTCCTGTTTTGATAACTCTTTTAGATTGATAGCCATAAAGCCCCCTACTCCCTTACGCCTAAATAACTATTTCTTTCCAACTTCTCACCCGACTCCGCCTTCTTCAGATCATCAAAAACTTTTTTAATGTCATCGGGAGTCACGTCCCTTCCTCCCAATCCGTAAACATATCCGTATACATCGGGATTTTTGTCTTCATCGTAGAGGGAAGACCTTACTTCAGTGAAAAGAGGAGCTCCAAAACCAGTCATTCCTTCCGCTCTATCCATAACGGCAACAAAGTCCGCTCCTTTGAGTGCGTGATTTACTTCTTCTACCGGCCAGGGCCTGAAAGTGCAGACTTTCACAATACCTACCTTTTCGCCTTCCTCTCTAAGATTATCCACAACTTCTTTAGCAGTTCCCGCAGTAGAACCCATTAAAACTAAAGCTCTCTCGGCATCCCCCATCTTATATTCTTCTACAAAATCATAATTCCTCTCAAACTTCTGCCCAAAATCCTTAAACACTTTTTTTATCTCTTTACGTGCCTCTCTCATCGCCTGGGCTGCCGCTCTTTTATGCTCGAAGTAGTAATCCTGAAGGTCAAGAGCTCCGACAGTAATAGGGTGTTCGGTATCCAGAACGGAAAAAGGCGTTTTATGCTCACCAATAAAATTCTGTACTTCCTTATCCTCTAAAATCTCAATTCTTTCGAGAGAATGAGAAAGGATAAAAGCATCGGCAGATACCATAGCAGGCAGAAACGCCTCTTCTGCAATCTTCATTGCCTGAATTACAAGGTCATAAGCTTCCTGGGAATTTTCCGCATAAAATTGCATCCAACCCGTATCCCTCTGGTCCATCGTATCTGAATGGTCACAATGGATATTAATCGGAGCCGACAGAGTTCTGTTTATCACACAAATAACAATCGGAAGCCTCAGTGCAGGAGTAACAAAAAGGACTTCATTCATAAGGGCAAGACCTTGAGATGCAGTAGCTGTCATAACTCTTGCACCGGCTGCAGCAGCACCTGTACACGCGCTTGCCGCAGAGTGCTCCGACTCTACAGGTACGAATTCCGTATCTACCAGACCATCCGCAACAAACTGGGAGAAAAGCTGAACAATCTCCGTCGAAGGAGTTATAGGATAAGCCGCAACTACATCGGGATTTATCTGTCTCATTGCTTCAGCCATTGCTTCGTTTGCAGTCTTGGCTACAACTTTCATTCTACCTCCTCGTCAACCATCTCTATGGCTTTAACCGGACACTGGCTTGCGCAAATCGCACAACCCTTACAATAATCCAGATTGAACCCCTTCATTTCTCCGTCTTTAACAATAATAGCCGAATCGGGACAATCAACCCAGCAAATCAAACAATTCGTACACTTATCCTTATCTACGACAGGTTTCTTCCCTTCTCTCCAATCTCCGGTTTTGAATTTTCTACTGGAACCGGGCTCATCGATAATTGCACCTATGGGAAGTTCTTTCCAGCTTTCTTTCTTCTTCGCCATCATTTTTCTCCCTTAGTCTCTTTATATGCGGTTTCTATAGCTTTTATATTCTTTGTAACTATCTCTTCCGGCTTACCTCTGAATTTAATTTTCAGTTTATGCTCAATGCTTTTTAACATTTTATTATAATCTAAAATATCAGTAACTTTAGCCAGAGCTCCGAGCATCGGAGTATTTGGCTTGTTAAGTCCTATCATATCCATCGCAATCTTCGAAGCGTCGACGGTATAAACCTTTATATTCGAATTAACTGATAATTTTTTTCTAATAACACCGGGAGAATCCGATGAATTCACTATAAGAATACCATTTTCTCCTAAACCTTCAAGAACATCTACCGTTTTAAGTAAAGTCGGGTCAAGAACCAATACAATCGCAGGATTCTCAATACCGCTGTGCAACCTTATAGGATTATTACTCAAGCGGTTGAATGCCCTGACAGGTGCACCCGTTCTCTCAGGACCGTATTCGGGAAAAGCCTGAATATACATTCCAGTATCTATGGCAGCTTCTCCAAAAAGCAATGCTGCTGTCTTAGCTCCCTGACCGCCTCTGCCGTGCCATCTAATCTCGATTAAATCCTTCGCCATTTTTTCTCCCTTTTTACTCAATCTATATAGTATTGGCTCAATGTCAAGGGATTTTTTCTACACTTTCAGCAAAAAATTGACCTTTTTTACTCTTTCGCTGGTATTTTTTTGAAAAGCCCTTAACATCGCGACATTTCTACAACCGATTTCGATAAGCCCGTCAAGATTTTCAAGATTTAGTCCCCCTATTGCCACGATGGGAATACTTACATTTTCAATCACTTTTTTGACTACCGAAAGTCCAATAGGACTATAATTTACTTTTGTAGGAGTAGCAAAAACAGGTCCAATTCCAATATAATCGGCTCCGGACTTTTCTTCTTCGGTTGCCTGAGTTAACGAATGCGTAGAAATCCCAATAATAAAATCATCAGGAACCATTTGTCTTGCTCTTTGAAGCGGAACATCATCTTGACCGAGATGAACTCCATCCGCTCCGGACAACAGTGCAATATCAATAAAATCGTTAACAATAAATAAAGAATTAAAGTTTTTTGTAATCTCTCTTATTCTATCGGCAAGTTTTAGCATATCCTTTCTGGAAGAACTTTTATCTCTATATTGAATAATACGAGCTCCACCCTCACATGCCTCACGAGCAACTTTTATATGGTCTCCGCTCGTTATTACATAAGCGCCAAAAGCAGAATTTATTTTCTGTTTTACCGTTAGTCGACTTTTTGCTTTTTTTGCAAAAAAATATCTCATTTGATTTTGTTTTCCTTGGAAATTAAATATCAAAAATTAAAAAGCAAAATGACAATTTAAAATGCAAAATAAACTCTTTCTTACAACAAAATATTTAACCGGAAAAAATACGGATTTTCTATTACCCCCCAACAACCCATTTTTTGTAACAACAAATAGCACAAATATCACAAATATTTTTTGTTTTTAACTCGAAACACAAAACTATATTTAATATTCGTGTTATTCGTGTGATTCGTTGTTTCTCTGTTTTTTTTATTCATTTTTGAACTTTGATTTGTATTTTTCCATTTTGATATTTGATTTTTACATTATAGCAGTTATCATTTTCCCAATTTTTCGGAAATAATTCCGGCAACTTTCTCTCCCGAGCGCAGCATCCCTCCGAAAATAGGACCCATCCGCGGAGCTCCCATCACGGCATTTGCTGCCATACCGACTACAAACAAACCGGGAAAAACTTCCGAAGTACTTTCCACGGTCAATTCCTCCCCCCTATCCGCCCACATGGACATTTCACCGATAACCTTTCCCGTACTTGTTTTCAAAACAGCGTCTATTTTTCCGGAAACAATCGAACAAACTTCCGCCGGATGACCCGTTCCGTCAACAACATATTTAGCTCTTACTGTCAAAGGGTCTACATGAAGCTTCATGTGTTCAATCGGAGACCACTGCAAAACAAGACCATTCACTCTTTTATTTCCCTTCTCTTCTCTGAACATCACATCTACGACTTTAATCAGATTGAATATTTTCACTCCGGATTTCACACATTTCGATATCAAAGTAGAAGCAAGTTCAACGCTATCTACAGTATAGTACCCTTTCTTTTTTTCCTCATACTCCACACCTATTTTATCCAGGAGATGCAAAGCCTTATCCTGAACAACCACTTCATTGAACATCATACCCCCACCCCAGACACCACCACCGGGAGCAAGCTTGGATTCAAAAACGGCTGTCTTAATTTTCTTCTCGCCTAAAAGTATTCCCGCTATCAAATTGGAAGGACCTGCCCCGACAAGAGCCACATCCAATTCCAAAGAATCGAGTAATTTTTTATAATAGTTATCGATAATCGCTCTCGATATTTCTATATCGTCAAGCTCCATTCATCCTCCTTTTATGTTAAAACCATAAGAATATAGCTGTCAACTATTTGACAATTATGCCGTTACTGATATTAAAACAATAAATTGATTTGTCAAGATAATAACCCCACACAACCCCTAAAGCAACTACAGATTTCACAGATTAACACAAGATTAATATCTCACACAAAGCCCACAAAGGACACAAAGTTTATTTTTTTTGTTACTAATTTACTGATCCACTAATTCACCAATTCACTGATTCGAAGAATCTGTGAAGGAACAACAAATTCTAATTCAAGCAGTCGGCTTTTGAACCATAGTTTAGACCCAATATAAAAAATCATCTCCACAATCTCGATGTTTTGGGGTCGGACCTTAAACTCGTAAATGAGTCACCTGCAATTATCACATGGTCGTCAACATCTATTCCCATGATTTTTCCGGCTTCGATTAGTCGTTCGGTTAACCTTATATCACCATCGCTCGGAGATGGATCGCCTGAAGGGTGATTGTGAATAAGGATTATCGAAGCAGCAGAGTTCTGTATGGCAGATTTAAAAATCTCTCTCGGATGAGCAATACTACTGTCCAGAATACCTGTTGATATATTATCTATACTGATAAGTTTCTTACGCGTATTCAAAGACAATATTTTAAAATGTTCTTTCTTTTTGTTTCCCATATCATTTTTGAGCAACTCAAATACATCTTTCGGTGTTGTAATCTGATAGTCATATTTATTATGTTTACTTAAAGCCTTTTCTCCCAATTTCAAAGCAGCTTTCAGTTTACAGGCGGTCGCGAAGCCAATTCCGTCGACTTCCTGCAATTCCTCGACCGACGCTTCTTTCATTTTGGCAAGATTTCCGAATTTTGCCAGCAAATTTTGAGAAACAGACAAAACACTCTTTCCTTTCCTGCCTTTTTCGATAACTAAGGCTAAAAGTTCCTGAATGGAGAGATTATCAACCCCAACTTTTTTTAATCGTTCCCTCGGTCTATCTTCCTGCGGTAAATCGCGGAGGGTAAAATATTTATCACACATATTTTAAACTCCTTTTGGGTATCGTTCCGCTTCTAATACTTAGTATTATTATAGTATTGTGGAAAAGATTTAAAACCGAAAGAGACGGAATGACGTAACTTTTATTATTTAAAACGTTTAATCTTGGCAAGAAGAGCATCTGGCAAATAAAAACCTTTCTCTTTTAATTCCGTTGCCTTCTCATAAGCAGATTTAATCAAACCTGCTTTCTCCGCCTTAAGCAGGATACCGATTGTCCCAGTCACTTTAATATCAAGTTCTTCAGCAACATTCCTTGCAGTTAAATCGTCGATTATAGCAGTATATTTATTCCTAAAAGCAAAAGTGATAACTTCCGCTTCCCCCCTACCAAGATTCAACCTCTGTTCAAGAAGTTTTAAAATAGGTTCCTTAACCTTCCTAACTTTTACGCATTTTAATTTTATCTTTCCGAACTCGTCAAGAACTCCTTGAGTTATAATAACCTCCTGATATAAATCACAAAGAATATCAACAATTCCAAGATTCTCTAAAGCTATCAGACAAGAAGTATCTACAACTACTTTATCTTTAGGCATTACTGGTTTCTTCTTTAAGGTCTATATCCTCGTATCTTATCGGAGAAACCCCTTTATGAAGGAGAATTTCTGCGAAAGCTCTCTCAGAATAACCGGCTATTTCAGAAGCCTTGCCCAGAGAGACTATCCCATCCTCAAAAAGTTTGGTAGCCAGAAGAGTTTTTATCTCTTCTTCTTTCAGGTCAACTTCCGGTATTTCAAACTTTAAACTCATAGAATCTCCTTTTGTATAAAATTTACCGAAGATACAGTAAAAGTCAAGGAGGCGCAACCACAAGATTACATAAGATTAACTCAAGATTAAAAAAAATATCTCACACAAAGCCCACAAAGGACACAAAGTTTATTTTTTCTTTTTTAAGCCAACAGCTAAAAGCGAAAGGCAAATAGCTTAGTTCGACCACAGAGAACACAGAGAAATAAACAAAAAAACACAGAGAGCACTGAGAATCATTTTGAGTTTAAAAAAAACAAAAATAAATATCTCACACAAAGTCACAAAGAACACAAAGTTTGTTTTCTTTCAAAACCCACCAACACACCCACCCACTAACCCACTAACTATAATAAAAATTGCCACGGATGAACAGAGATAAAAAATTTAATTTGTGGGTCTAAACGCACCAACTATATCAGACAGGATTAACAAGATTTACAGGATTTTTTTTGTTTTTCGATTTGTCAAAGGTCGAAATTCGACCCCAGAAACACAATAGTCAAGGGATATTTTTAGTACGTGTAGGGGCCTGGTCTTGATTTTTGAATTCTATTTATAAGTACAGAAAGAATTGTGAATCCTAAGTCAAGGGATATCTTAGATATTCATAGTCTTTAGTCGCCAGGGCGTGTTGCCGAAACAGAAAAAAACATAGAAAAAGGGTTCACATTTCTGCTTTTTAATGTATATTTATCATTGAGAATCAAGTAAATATAAGTATTTCCGATGAAAAATATATATTAAGGAGGTAGCTTATGATGGGTGAAAAAGAGAGTGATAATAGTA
>CAZGBM010000037.1:0-21068 GCA_964523975.1 uncultured bacterium
GATTTAAAGAAAAAATTGGAAGAACTTTCAAAGAGTTTACAAAACAGCAAAAGCGAAATCGTAAAGCAGGCTTTGCGCCAATTTTTCGTGAAAGAGGAATTCAAGAATTTAAGAGGCAAAATGATCTCCGAAGCGAAAAAAAGAGGCATATATACTGATGAGGACGTATTCGAAAAAATCTCATGAGGTTATTCTTTGATACAAACATTCTCATCGCTGCTTTTATTTCTCACGGTATCTGCGCAGAACTCTTTGAACATTGTTTAACCAGACATACAATCCTGACGACCGAGTGGGTGTTAGGCGAATATCATAAAAGTTTAAAAGAAAAGCTTGCCTTCGACAAGCATTTAACAGAAAAATCCTTATCTTTTCTCAAAACAAATTTAACAGTTGTAAAAGCCCAAACTTTAGAAAAGCAAGTTTGCCGTGATGCGGATGATGATAACGTAATAGCCGGCGCATTAAGCGGTAAGGCTGATTGCCTTATAACAGGCGATAAAGATTTGCTTATTCTAAGGAAATTCAAAAATATGCCAATAATACCACCGAAGGATTTCTGGAAATTCGAAGCCAGGTCTACTGGCAAATAAGATATCATAAATTCACCCCTCCACCCCATTCAAAGTCTTAATTGCTCCTCCGAATAATAGGTTCGTTGTTCTTAGTTCGTGGTCAACTGCGTTCGTCCGTCTTTCTTTATGTGTATTCGAGTTTAAATATCGACCTTGACTCTTTATGGGTCAACGTTATAATTAAAATTATGAATTTTCCGGGATATAAACCGCATAAATTGTCAGTGCGAAGCCGCTTAAAAAAGAAATTTGAGAATGAATACAAAAAAATAAAACCAGGAGAAAGGAAAAATCCAGATGAAAAGTTTAATTGTTTTTATTCCGCTAATAATTTCGGTTACGTTAATTCCTGCCAAGGAGGTATCAGCATTGGAAACAATTAGCCACGATAATCTTTCAAAACAAACAGGAGCCTATTATTCAGGAGTATACAGGAATCTTTTTATCGAGCTACTTGGTAAAAGTCAATCGGAGGTACAAACCAGATTAAACGATGCATGGGATCAGTTATTCTACGGAGATGATGATACACAACGCCTTTACTACCCCGTTGAGCCTGATATGGCTTACATTAAAGATATTTATCACAATGATGTTCGCAGTGAAGGAATGTCTTACGGTATGATGATTGCAGTTCAGTTAGATAAAAAGTCGGAATTTAACCGTTTATGGAAATGGGCAAAAACATACATGCAACATAAAAACGAGCCACGAAAAAATTATTTTGCATGGCAGCTTCAGACAGACGGTGTCATTATGAGTTCTAACTCAGCCTCGGATGGAGAAGAATGGATAGTTATGGCACTGTTTTTCGCATCCGCACGATGGGGAAACGACACAGGCATTTATAACTATCAGGCGGAAGCACAGGCTATCTTAGATGCTATGCTCAATAAAGCAGGAAATTCCGATAGTGATACCATAATAACAAACATTTTTAACGAAAAAGAAAAACAAATTGTCTTTGTTCCTATAGGTAGTGCGGATGATTTTACCGACCCTTCTTATCATGTACCTCATTTCTACGAACTCTGGGCACGTTGGGCCGACAAAAACAATCGGTTCTGGTGTGAAGCTGCGGAAGTCAGTCGTCAATTCTTGAAAAAAGCTGCCCACCCAAAAACAGGTTTAACACCTGATTATGCTCATTTTGATGGTAAACCTTTCGACCCCTTTGGAAGAGGAAAAGATACTTTCCAACATGATGCATGGAGGGTTGCGATGAATGTTGCTGTCGATTACGCCTGGTTTGCCAAAAATAGTTGGGCAATAACTCAAAGCAACAGATTACTTGATTTTTTCGATAGCGAAGGAATAAAAACTTACGGAGACCTGTTTACTTTAGAGGGCAAAAAATTGTCAGGTAACCATAGCTCCGGTTTAGTTGCCATGAATGCGGTTGCTTCCCTTGCTTCAACAAACAAAAATAGAGTTGATTTTGTTAAAGAATTATGGAATACTTCAGTTCCCGATGGCGTGGGACGTTATTATGATGGATTGCTTTATATGCTGGCTATGCTGCAGGTAAGCGGTAACTTCAAAATTTATGATCCAACCGGCAGACCTGTTCCCGCTTGCTTGAATGACGAATAAATCCTTGTATCTGTAACAGAGGGGTCTGGTCTTGAAAAGTGAAATCACCCCTCAACCCCATTCAAAGTTTTAATCGTTCTTTTTAAGTTTAGTATATCAGTGAATCAGTATATTAGTTTTATTTTTTCACTAATTCACCAATTAACCAATTCACTAATTGATTAATTCATCCATTTCCCCATTTCTCAATTTCCCTAATTCTCTATTTCCGCTGTTGCGGAAATTCCTCCTTGACATTTACTCCCTTTTTTCTTACGATTAATAAACATGAAAATAGAAATAAAAAGCATAGAAGACATTAAAGTCATTATCGGAAAAATGCATGATTCCGAGTTTACAGAGGAAGACTTCGGCTTCGACTCAAAAAATGAAACATTTTTTCTTAGATCTTACTCGTCCAAATTTTTAAGCAAAGAAAGAAAAGAGTTTTATCTGGAAATTTATAATGTAAAAAAATATACTCCTTTAAATTCAGATAAAATCAAAAAAGGCAAAGCAACAGGAGGCGTATTCAACACCATCGACATAGGACATAACGGCCTTAAAATATCTATAATAAGCCAGGATCTAAACATCGTACTTCGACTGAGCAAACTCGAAGGGATTCTAAAAATCAAAGATCACTAACGTGTAACAGGTGTAACAGGGTCAGACCTTGAAATGTGAAAAGGAGGAGAATATAAATGTCACAATGTTTACTCCATGGAATGTGTAACTATTCCATAAGGGGTCGAACACTATACCTATTATCCCTATTTTTTGTATCTGCATTTGCCGATACAGGTAAATCCGATTCTTTAACTCCAAACGAAATTATTTCTCCGCCTACATACTCCGCAGCCTTATATGATACAAAGTTATCCATGCGAAGCGGAACTTCCACAATTCTCGCTCTTCACAATGGGTTAACCAGATTGGAAGACAGATATATTCGCCCGCGCTTATTCTCCGAAGAAAAACCTTTAAGCAAGGCAGGCGGAGTTGCATACCGCCTTTCAAAATATACTTTAATCGACTTACCAGTAGATTTCTTTTCAAGTGTCTTTACACATGAATATTTCGGCCATGGGGCATGGTTACGTGAACGGGATTGGGAAAACGTACATTATGAATTCGAACTGCCACCCCCTTACGGCAGTGGCGAAGGGCTTACTGTTCTCCAGTCCCCCAGTTTCTGGATATATAGCGATCATGAAATGCTCGCTTTTAATTCAAGCGGCGTGGAAGCCCAATCTCTAATGAACAGTGAATTATGCCTCCGTTGGATGGCAAGAAGAGAGATTCATTATCGGGAAGCATCTCTCTACTTTTTCTCTTTTCTTTTGACTTTTGGTTATATTGAGGATTTAAGCGAAAATCAGGGAACCTATAACTCAGGCGACGATATGACCCAATATCTAATATTGATTAATAGACACGCCGGATATTCAGATGTCAATAATTTGCTGATGGATGCCGAAAATCTGAAGAACCGCATTATGACCAACCTTGCTGATCCATTCCTTTTTTATGCTCTGTACGCACAGTTAAAAACCTACATCTGGGATGGCAATCATTCCACTAAATTACCCATGTTTCGTATTAAAGGAATTGATTATTTACCTTCCTTTCGTATGGTACTTGCACCATTCGGGCCCGAATATCATTTAGAAAACTATTTCCGGGCAAAAAACACAGTCTTCTTGCTTGATTTCAGGATTGGCGATAATACATTCTATAAATCCTGGGGTGGTATTGGACTATTTGTCCAAAATTTATATGAAAACAAACGATTTTCACCGGATGCGAAACTTGATATATGGAAACAACCAGAAATAGAAATCGGGGGAGAAGATTCTATCACCTTAAAAGGCGGAGGATTGGGAGGTGCTTTCTCGCTTAGAGGTCATTATGATTTTACAAGTTCACAATACCCGGTTTCGGCTATCTTAGAACTGGGATATAAATCCCCCGGGTTTCTTGAAGGTTATGCTCTTGATTCTTCTCCGATAATCATGCTTGGAATAGGAATTCGTAACTGATTTTTTAATACACATATACGTGTCAGATCTTCTTTTTTGTTTTTACTAAATTATGAATGAAGAATATTTAAAAAAGTGTTTAACAGAGGTTGAGAACAAAGTAAAAAAAACACCTAAAACCGCTCCCGCGCACAGGAAGCTTTTCAGACAGGGATATTCTTTTTCCAAATCGCCTTCCTCCGAACAATTAATCATATGGGATTATATCTGGAAAAATTCATCCGATTTCCGGACAAGCGGACACGCATTTCTTTATTTAGAGTCAAAGATGAGAAACAAAGAATTTCTGCTTGATTCATGGAAAAAGATAAAACACTGGCAAAAGACAGTAGATAACTGGGGTTCCTGCGACACATTGTCTAAAATTTATACGAAAATACTGGAATTAATCCCTGATAAAGTATTGACTCTGATTGAGCAATGGAATGAATCAGCGAATCTCTGGGACAGGAGGCAATCGATTGTAAGTCTTTTATATTTCAGCAGGACAAAAAAAATAGTATTGCCGTACGAAACCATAATTAAGTTTATAAACAGATTGCTTGAAGATAAAGAGTATTATGTTCAAAAAGCCGTCGGCTGGGCATTAAAAGAATTATACGACGTATACCCAAAAGAAACATTAAAATATCTGGAAGAAAATATCGGGAAAATATCATCGATAGCTTTTTCTCCTGCAATCGAAAAAGTTAAAAAGAAAGATAAAGAAAGACTGAAAAAATTAAGAAAACCAATCGCTAGTTCCAAAGACTGCGATTACGATTAATACCCATGAGAAAAAAAGATAAAGAAATTACTGACCGGGGAGAAATAGAAAAAATTATTTCCTCAAATAAGATATGCAGGATTGCCCTTTCCGATAATAATTCTCCTTATATCGTACCAATGAACTATGGTTATAAAGAAAACAAAATATTTCTTCATACAGGAAAAACCGGAAAGAAAATCGACATAATCAAAAAAAACAACAAAGTATGTTTTGAAATAACGGATTCCGCAGAAATAACACAAGCAGAAAGGGCTTGTGATTTTAGTACAAAATATCGCTGTGTTATCGGTTTTGGAACTATAAAAATTGTAGACGATTTAAATAAAAAGAAGGAAGCGCTTCAAATAATTATGAACCAACATACAAACAAGAACGATTGGCAGTTCCCTGATAAAATCGTTTCAAAGACGATGATTCTTAAAATCGAAATTGAATCGATTACAGGGAAAAAATCGGGATTTAGTTAAGAGCCCGGTCTAAGATTCCTTATGGACTGTATCTCCACATTGTAGCGCCTTCTTCCTCTATTACAAGCTGATAGATAGTTCCGTCCGGTGTAACGCGAAAGGAACGGTTAACCTCTTCCACCTTTGTAGATACAGGCATATAAATTCTCTGTTTTTCTTTGCCATTCTTATCGAGTATTAATACTACTTCATGTGATTTTTCAATACTATATGGCGGTCCTTCTCCGATCGACTCTTCCAATAAATTAACCCCGAGGTAAATATTTCCATTATCATCTATATCCACAAGGGTTATATACATAACCGGGATATCGAAGTATACGGTGTATTTATCGATACTTGATTTGCCCAACAAACTTCTGGTGATAGTTACCGTAATATCACCGATTTTTTTTGCCTTGATAATATTCTTACCATCCCGGCATAATTTCCCGGATATCATAGGCCTGTCTTTATCCGGCTCTCCTTCAGCATTGCACACTCTAACAATATAATCTTTATAAGCAACCCATAAACCGTCCTTACGGCTGTACATTTTCCAAACTCCCCCTACCTCGGCAATACCCTTACCGACCAATTCCACCTTTTTTAATAAATTGCCTTCCTGGTCTATTAGAAGTACGGCTTTGCCTGTCCACTGATCAAGAATAAATAAATTACCCGATTTTCCGATATCTATATCCGAACATGTATAAGTTAAGAGAGGAATCGTTTTAATATGCTCACCGGTCTTGTCAAAAACCTGAACTCTTTTATTGACTTGATCGAGAACGAAAATTTTTCCGGAATTATCGATGGCGAAACTCATTGGTGCTTCGGGGCTGGCTTCTTCAGGAATCATGTGATTTAACTCGGTTTCTCCTGACCCCCACGGTGTTTTAAATACAACTTCACGTTTTTGCTTTTCTATTAATTCTCTGATTGTAGGAGCTGCTTTTTCTTTTTGAGCATTATCTTCATATTGTTTTATCATCTTTATATTGGCATTTTCAATCTTGGTTAATTTAGATGTTACATCATCATATTTCGGCTTATACCATTTTTGTTTATCGAAATATTTTTTCATCTCTTCAGACTTAAATTTATAACCATGCCTGGCAAATATCTCATTACGTATGATTTTTAATTCCCATAAAGATTTGCCTGTCAGATCCTCTGCCGTTAAATAGCGACTTGAA
This sequence comes from uncultured bacterium, assembly GCA_964523975.1. Taxonomy (GTDB): domain Bacteria; phylum Hydrothermota; class UBA3072; order UBA3072; family UBA3072; genus JAFGHJ01. The sequence goes on from CAZGBM010000037.1 coordinate 6,604, forward strand.
CCTTCCGGATATTTACAGCCGGAAGATGTTTGTGCGTTTATTTGAATCAAACTAAAAACGACTATAAAAAAAACCAAAAAACCTTTTCCTTTAATCTTCATTTACACCTCAATTAATATATAATTATACCTATTCCACTGGAACCATTTTCTGGATTTCCCACATGTTCCAGACTCCACACCCGGGGCAAGCATCCGATTCAATCCGATCCAGATTTTCACATCTCTCGCAAACCGCATATACATTGTCGACAGGGCATGCACGACAATTTGCAACTCTTACTCCTCCAGGCGCATCAAAATCCAGACTGACTTCATAATCGGTTCCGCACTTTATACACCTATGCATAGTCACCTCCTTAATATATTAAATTGTAAGAAAATTAATTTTTTAGTCAAGGGGGCAGTGCGTAGCACCGAGTCATCAGTCGCGAGTAGAGAGTCAAAATAGTAAAATAGAGAAATAGCAAAATAGTTAAATGGTTTATCCCCATTTCCCCATTTATCTATTTTCCAATTTACCAAATTTGTTCTTTGTGCCTTCGTGCCTTTGTGGCAAATCCAAGTCTTGACATAGTCAATATAATTTTTATTATACAAAAAAGAATCAAAGGAGTTTAAATGAAAAAAAATATCTCAATCACATTATTAGTAGTCTTTTGTTTTACTTCAATTACCGCTTCTGCCTATGAGTCAAAAACCGGATTATATTTGGGAGTAAAAGGCGGTATGTTTAAGGTGGAAAAAGTAAGCTCCCTGGATGTTTTCTCCATCGGAGGAATTGCCGGTTACAACTTACCCTTCAAATATAAATCCCTCGAGGCAGCGCTCGAGAGCGAATACAATTTCGGATATTTCGGCGGAGATCGTATAGGCGAAACCCCCGGAAACAAAACACACATAAGGTCACTGGGCGGATACGGAGTGGTACGCTTTGTAAACAACAACGGAATATACACTAAAGGCAAAATCGGTGTTACTCATGAAGTCCTTCTTAAGACAGAATCGGATGTGGAAACTCCGTCCGCAGAAATAGGTCCGTCCTTCGGAGTAGGATTCGGGTATAAATCGACCGAGACGGCAAATCTCGAGATTGAATTTACTATAACCCACAGCGACATGAAATTCTTCAGTATCGGTCTTAATATTGCATTTTAAGACACAACAACAATAACAAGATGAAAGTAAGAAAAAAAATTACTATCTTCTTTTCTTTATTTCTTCCAATTCAAAAGAGTCTTCACAAATAGCAAGTTTATAAAAATCTTTTTTCTGACTTTGAAAAATAAAAATTCTTTTCCTGTTTTTCGAATAAAAATCTTCTTCTAAATTAGTTTCTATAACTCTATCAACTGTTATTGTTCCCGAAGAGGTAAATATCTTTCGCGGGCTCTCGTCTGATTTACTTCCCGAATAAAAATCTATGTGCGAAATTTTCATCAATCCGATATTATCGCAACATCCATCACTTTATCTTCGCCCTTAACGGAAACCACTCGAACCCCACGGGTGCTGCGGTGCTGTTTACTGATACTTTCGGAATTCAGTCTTATAATCTTACCTGTTTCGGTAATTGCAATCAATTCTTCCTCGGAAACCAGACCAACCATTCTTTGCAGTTTTCTACCTTTGGAGAGCTTCATTCCGATAACTCCTTTGCCTCCTCGGTTGGTCTCCCTGAACTCCGAGATGTCGACCCTCTTACCGTATCCGTCATCGGAAATCAAAAGAAGATATTTGATTTTCTCATCAGCGATAACGCAGGAAACTATATTTTCTTTATCCGGAATATTCATGCCGATGACGCCCTGCGCAGCCCTTCCCATCTGCCGCAAAATCCTTTCCTTGAATTTGATTACCTGTCCATTACTCGAAGCAAGTAATATCTTACTTCCTTCGCTTACCCTGTCGGCAGTAAACAGTTCATCTCCTTCTTTCATCCTCTGAGCTATTATGCCTCCCGAATGCGCATTGGCGAAATCCAGAAGCTTGACTTTCTTTATTGTCGCTTTCTTCGTAACAAGAATCACATTATCACTTTCTTTCACTTCTTTCAAAGTTATCACAGCCTGTGGTATTTCATTCGCACCGAGATTCAACATCCGTGCGAGAGACACGCCTTTGGATAGCCTGCCGGCTTCAGGAATCTCATACGCTTTGAGAGGATAACACTTGCCCTCGCTGGTAAAAAGCAACATTTCGTCATGAGTTGACTCGACAAGAAGAGAAGTCACATAATCCGTATCCCCCACCGACGCTCCTATTATACCGATACCTCCCCTGCCCTGCTGCTTATAAGTATATAAAGGTATTCTTTTCACGAACCCTTTCTTTGTAATGGTAATCACGACGTCTTCTTCTTTTACGAGGTCAAGATTCGATTCCGAAAAATCTTCAGATTCACCCTTAAATATCTCCGTTCTTCTCTTATCGCCGAATTTTTCCTTAACTTCTTTAATCTCACCAATAACCTCCGCATCCAATCTTTTAGCGGAGGAAAGTATACTTTTCAATTTCTCTATAAGCTTTATTTTCTCTCCGTATTCTTCTACAAGTTTACTTCTCTCAAGAGAAGTCAGCCGGGAAAGTCTCATATCAAGTATGGCATCGGCCTGTTCCGTACTGAATTTAAAGTTTTTAATCAGATTTCCCTGCGCGTCTTCTCTGTTCTTAGATTTTTTGATGGTTTCGATTATTTCATCGATCCGGTCGAGCGCTTTCAGAAGACCCTCGAGAATGTGTGCTCTTTTCTCGGCTTTATCGAGTTCGAATTCACACCTTCTGCGGACCACTTCTCTTCTGTGGTCGATATAAAGTTGAAGCATCTGTTTTAAATTCAACTTTTGAGGGACTCCGCCTACTATGGCAAGAAGTATTATCCCGAAAGTTCTCCTGAGCCCCGTATATTTCAGAAGTCTTCTTGAGACGGTCTTCGAGTCGGCGGTTTTCCTTAAAGTAAGCACAATCCTTATTCCACTCTGGTCCGATTCATCCCGCAGGTCGGAAACACCATCAATCCTGCCTTTATTTACTTCTCCGGCAATCTGTTCGAGTAAAGTCGACTTATTAATCTGGTAAGGTATTTCCGTTATTATTATCTTCTCCCTGCCGTGGCTCTCGGATTCGAAATGAAGCTTAGCCTGGATTTCGATTTTGCCGTCGCCGGTTTTGTATGCTTCTTTCAGCCCTTTATCTCCGATTATTATACCCCTTGTCGGAAAATCGGGACCCTTTATAAAACCAAGCAAATCGTCAACTTCCAAATCGGTATTTTCGATGAGTGCGATAACCCCATCACAGACCTCTACTAAATTATGCGGAGGAATATTGGTCGCCATACCGACAGCTATACCGCTGGAACCGTTTACGAGCAAATTCGGGAAAGCCGAAGGCATAATGGTCGGCTCCGAAAGCGAAGCGTCGAAATTAGGAACAAAATCGACTGTATTTTTATCGATGTCCTGAAGCATCAGTTCCGCAATTTTGGACAATCGCACTTCCGTATATCTGTAAGCAGCTGCATTGTCGCCATCGATTGAGCCAAAATTACCCTGACCGTCGATCAAAGGATAACGCAAGGAGAAATCCTGCGCCATCCTGACAATCGTATCATAAACCGCCATATCTCCATGGGGATGGTACTTACCGAGAACTTCCCCTACAACCGTAGCAGATTTCTTGTAGGAAGAACTCGAAAGTAAACCGAGTTTACTCATCGCATAGAGCACTCTTGTGTGAACCGGCTTTAAACCATCTCGAACATCGGGAAGAGCTCTGCCCACGATTACACTCATAGAGTAATCGAGGTAAGCTTTCTCCAATTCATCGACTATAGAACTGTTTTTTATCTTCTCAGCCATTTACTGCTCTTTTGAGTTTTTCTTTAAGTACAGGAATAATCTTAAAAAGATCTCCCACAATTCCTATATCCGCGACTTTGAATATTGGAGCTTCGGGATCTTTATTTATTGCAATAATAAAGTCCGAACCCCTCATACCCTCAAGGTGCTGGATAGCACCGCTTATACCGACAGCAATGTACATTTTCGGACCTACTGTTTTTCCCGTCTGTCCAACCTGATGAGAATATGGTATCCATCCCTCATCGACAGTTGGTCTCGATGCTCCTACTGCTCCACCTAAAATCTCCGCCAGCTCAAAAAGTATTTTAAAATTATCGCTACATCCTAGGCCCCTTCCTCCTGAAATAATTATATTCGCATCTTCTATCGAAACTGCTGAAGTCGTATCTTCAATCCACTTATCGAATGTGGTAATGCTTTTCAACCTTTCTTTCGCAAATTTTTCTTCAATAATTTTTCCCTTTCTACTCGGGTCTTCGGGTAATGGTTTAAAAACTTTCGGACGCACGGTAGCCATCTGAGGTCTCATATCTGGAGTAAGAATCCTTGCCATAATAGAGCCTCCGAAGGCGGGCCTCGTCTGAAGAAGATTTCCGTTCTTATCCACATCAAGACCTGTACAGTCTGCCGTAAGTCCCGTATAAATAGTTGCTGCAGCTCTCGACAGGAGAGCTCTACCCTGCGTTGTGGACGGGGCAAGGAATATAGAAGGTTTATACTTATCGATGATATCTACAAGAACATTAGTATACGGTTCCGGTAAGAAATGAAATAAAGTATCATCGGCTACGGCAATAACCTTATCCGCGCCGCTCGCTATGAGTCTTTCAGACTTACCTTTAAGATCTTTACCCAGCAGGAGCGCGTAAAGTTCCACACCGAGTTTGTCCGCCAGTTCTCTTCCCTTTCCAACAAGTTCGAACGCGGCTCCTTCAAGCTGGTCTCTTCTCTGTTCGGCAAAAACCATAACGTCTCTGTAACTTTCTTTGCCTTCGAATTTATGAGTCTCGGCTTTCAACTCGATAGCAGCTGTAGGGCAGGGTTTAACGCACTCGCTGCAAAAAGTACACTTTTCAAGATTTATTACGGCAAGCTTCTTGACCGTTTTGCCGTTTTGCAGCGTATGAGCTTCTTCTACCATGTTTATCGCATCATACGGACAAACTTTAAAACAAATTCCGCAGCCAGTGCATTTATCCTTGATTACTCTAATACCCATCAAATAAGCCCCATTTCTTTTTGTTTCTTTATTATTTCCGCCGCCGCTTCTTCTAATTGGTCCGAAGTAAAAATTTTTCCGTCTTTCGATAGGTCGGGTGTGAAAATCTCGTTGACTTTCGTTGGGGAACCATTTATACCTATTTTATCTTTTTCGGCTTCTATATCTTCAGGACCCCATTTTTCTATCACGGCTTTTTTAGCGTTAAGTCTTCCTTTTAAGGTAGGAAGTCGAGGCTCGTTTATCTCTTTCACAACAGTAATCAAAAGAGGCAACGGTGAAGAAATCACCTCATAGCCGCCTTCCACCAATCTTTCTGCTTTGATTTTTTCTCCAGAAATTTCATCTATTTTTCTCACAAAAGTTATTTGCGGTATCCCAAGCTTCGCGGCAATACCCGGACCAACCTGAGCGGTGTCCCCGTCTATTGCTTGCTTGCCGCAAATGATAATATCGAAATCTCCTACTTTGGCACAGGCTTTTGCAAGTGTGTAGGAAGTTGCCCAGGTATCAGCTCCGGCAAAATCCCTGGAAGTCAACAATATTCCCTGGTCCACTCCCATACCTATTACTTCCTTCAAAGCTCCTTCAGCCTGGGGAGGACCCATAGAAATAGCGACTACTTCTCCCCCCATTTTTCCTTTCAACCTCAACCCCTCTTCGACCGCATAAAGGTCAAAAGGATTAACCATAAGTTCCACGCCCTCGCGGACAACAGTCCCGGATTCTTTATCCATCTTGGCGTGTTCTGGGTCGGGAACCTGCTTTATACAGACTATTATTTTCACTATTTTTCCTCGTATTTCTTGAAAGCGAGAGTTACATTGTGCCCGCCGAAACCGAATGAATTGGACAGGGCGCATTTTATATCTTTTTTTACAGTTTTATTGGGAGTATAATCGAGATCGCACTCCGGGTCCGGCGTCTCGTAATTAATCGTAGGAGTGATGACGCCTTCCCGCAAACTAAGAACGCTAATTACGGCTTCTATGGCAGAAGCTGCTCCCAGGATATGCCCTGTCATAGATTTACTCGAAGAAATTTTTATTTTGTAAGCCTCTTCACCGAAAACTTTTTTTATTACCTTGGTCTCTATTTTATCATTCAATTCGGTGGATGTACCATGGGCGTTTATGTAGCCGACTTCTTCTTTCTTGATACCCCCGTCTTCCATAGCTCTCTCCATAGCTTTTGCTTGCGGTTCTCCGCTTTCATTCGGAGCGGTGATATGGAATGCATCATCCGAAGCCCCATAACCTACTATCTCGCCGTATATGGTCGCCCCTCTCTTTCTGGCATTTTCCAGATTTTCGAAAATCAGAGTGCCCGCACCTTCAGCCATAACAAAACCATCCCTGTCCTTGTCAAAAGGTCTCGAGGCTTTTTCGGGTTCATCATTTCTCGTAGATAAACTCCGTGCCGCACAGAAACCAGCTACAGCGAGAGGTCCGAGAGGTGCCTCGCTGCCCCCCGCCACCATTATATCCATCTCTCCGGAACGAATTTTCCGGAAAGCTTCTCCTATAGCATGACCTGAAGAAGCACAGGCAGAAACAACCCCATAATTCACTCCCCGAAAGCCAAATCTCATCGCAATCATACCTGATGCCATATTTATTATGAGGGCAGGAATGAAGAAAGGACTTACCTTATCGGGTCCTCTCTCCATAAGTTTTTTGTGTTCGTTTTCCCACGTATTTTCTCCTCCGATGCCGGAAGCATAAATCACGCCTGCCCTATCCATATCAAGAGTTTCGAGATTCAAACCGCTGTCTTCGATAGCCTCGGCTGTGGCATACAGAGCATAATGAGTAAACAAATCGAATCTTCTAATATCTTTACTATCCAATTTCTTGGAAGGGTCGAAATTCTTGACTTCTCCCGCAATTTGACTTTTAAAAGAAGAAGGGTCGAACCTTGTAATCCTGGAAATTCCGCTTTTTCCATTCTTGAGAGCTTCCCAGAACTCCTGAGTTCCTATACCTACGGGGGAGACTATTCCCGTCCCCGTGATTACTACACGGTGCATCACTTTACTCTTCTTCTATATGCGCCTTCAAATATTCGACCGCTTTACCCACGGTTTCCAATTTCTCGGCATCCTCATCGGGAATACTTATGTCAAAAGCTTCCTCAAAAGAAAGAACCAGTTCTACGGTATCAAGGGAATCCGCTCCAAGATCGTCTATGAAATGCGCATCCATAGTAACTTCAGACTCATCAACGCCTAACTGTTCAACGATTATCTCTTTAACTTTATCGGCTAAAGCCATACAAAACCTCCTCCTTCCTTAATTTAAGTTTAAGTTAGAAGTCCTCCATCAACCTGGATTACCTGTCCGGTTATATAAGAAGACTCCTCGCCAGCTAGAAAAGCAACCAGGTTAACCACATCCTCTACCTCTCCGAATCTACCGAGAGGTATTTTCGACAGATAATCTTCTTTTACTGGCTGGGGAAGTTTATCCGTCATTTCGGTTTTAATAAAACCGGGGGCAATAGCATTAGCAGTTATGTTTCTCGACGCAACTTCTCGAGCTATTGATTTTGTAAATCCGATTATGCCGGCTTTAGATGCAGCATAATTCGCCTGTCCGGCATTACCCATAATACCTATAATAGAAGAAACAGAAATAATTCTTCCCCACTGGCAACCCATCATTCCGCGAATAACCGCCTTGGTACAGTTGAAAACGCCTTTCAGGTTTACCCGTATTACGTCGTCCCAATCGCTTTCTTTCATTCGCAGGAGTAAATTGTCGCGGGTAATTCCCGCATTGTTGACCAGTATATTGACTGCTCCGAGCGAGGAGCTCACATCTGAAACCGCGGAGTTAACAGCCTGGGAGTCGGTCACATCAACTTTCGCAGAGGTTGCTTTAACGCCCATATTTTTTATTTTTTCCACGACTTCCGTTGCATCCCGGACATCGAAAACAGCGCAATTGATACCGGAAGACGCAAGTTTCAAAGCTATTGCCTTTCCGATACCCGCTCTTCCTCCGGTTATTAAAGCTACCTTATTACTCTTATCACTCGCCAAGAAACCCCCTTATCTCTTCTGGATAAGAAATACTCATTGTTTCGACTTTGTCAAGTGTACTTTTTATCATTTTAGCCAGAATACTGTAACAGCCTATCTCTATAAATCTTTCGACTCCATCCCTTTTCATATTCTGAAGCGTTTCGACCCAGCGTACGGGTTTCTCAATTTGCTCACTTAAAGTTTCCAATATATCTACAATCTCAGAAACTTTTTCCCCTGTAACATTAGAATAAACGGGAACTTCGGGTTTTTTAATCTCAGTCCTTGAAAGAACTTTTTTAAATGGAGTTGAGACTTCCTTCATTAAAAGAGAATGAAAAGCTCCGGAAACCTCAAGATGAATAATCTTTGCTCCCTCCTCCTTCAATCTTCTTTCAGCCTCTTTAACGGCTTCAACTTCTCCTGTAATGACTGTCTGGAGGGGTGTATTAAAATTCGCAGTTTGTACGATGCCTGGTGTCTTTTCTACAATCTCTTTAACTTTTTCTGACGCAAGGCCAATCACCGCGCTCATCGTACCTTCTCCGGCAGTGCTCATCATTTCGCCTCTGAAACGAACAAGATGCAAAGCATCGGGAAAACTGAACGACCCGGCTACAAGATGCGCCGTGTATTCACCAAGACTATGCCCTGCAACACAAGAAAAGTCAAGCTTATCTTTTATAATACTGAAAATCACGTAAGAATTCAGCATTATTGCGACCTGAGCGTTTTTCGCATCAGTCAAAAATTCTTTGGGACCTTCGAAACAAACTTTTTTTAAAGAAAAACCAAGTTGCTTATCCGCTTCATCGTAAAGTTTTCTGGCGAGCGGAAATTCATCGCAGAGGTCTTTCCCCATCCCTACCCTCTGGACCCCCTGACCCGGAAAAATCAGCGCTGTCTTCATTGATTTAAAATCTCCTGAATCAAGAAATTTACTTTCAAATCGTAAAACTTGTATCCTTTAAGTATTGCGCTTTTAATGGCTTTTTCGTTGGACCTTCCGTGACATATAACGGTAATGCCGTTAACCCCCAACAGTACAGCCCCGCCGTATTCTTCATAGTTCACTTTCTTCATAAGCCTCTTAAACACGGGCCTCATCATGAAACCGCCAAAAGAAGCAATTAAATTTCCGGAAGCACCCGTTTTTATTTCGGAAAGAATAAAATCAACAAGAGACTCTCCGAATTTCAAAATCGCATTACCGGTAAAACCGTCACAAATTACAACGTCAACATCGCCGTTCAATATATCGTATCCTTCCACATTACCGATAAAATTTACATGTGTTTTCGAAAGCATGTCGAACGCTTCTTTTACGCCTTTGCTTCCCTTCGTTTCCTCCTTACCCATGGAAAGCAACCCAACCAAAGGGTTATTCATATTGAAAATTTTCTCAAGATACAGAGAACCCATGATTCCGAAATCCCTGAGATTCGCAGGGTCTACTCCGTAATTTGCACCAACGTCAAGTACGAGAACTTTTCCTTTTCTCGTCGGGAAAAAAGTAGCCAGAGCAGGTCTATCCACACCTTTTATACGACCCAGAGAAAGTATGGAAAAGGCAACTGCGGCACCCGTATTCCCGGCTGAAATCGTTACATCGGCCTGACCGCTTTTCTGAAGCTCTACCGCTTTTGCAAGAGAAGAATCTTTCTTCTTACGGTATGCGTCCATCGGCAGATCTCCGGAATCAACTATCTGGGACGTATCGACAATCAAAAATTCATCAGCAATAGTAAACTCTTTAATTCTATCTTTATTGCCCACAAGTAGAAACTCGGCTGAATCTTTCAATTCCTGGTAAGCAAGCTTTGCGCCCTCTATGATCTTACCGGGAGCAAAATCGCCCCCCATAACATCAATCGCAATTCTCATCAAGCTTCTTCGAGACCTTTCAGTACCAAACGTCCTTTATAATATCCGCATTTTGGGCAAACGCGGTGAGGTTTTGTAAGTGAATGGCAATGAGGACATTCAATCAAATTAACCTCGTTTACTTTCCAGTGAGTTCTCCTTTTTCTGCCGCGTGTTCTCGAAGATCTCTTTTTTGGAACAGGCATAAAAATCCTCCTAGTTTATTTCGTCTTGATTTTAACCAAGCAAGACTTTTTTTTGAGTTGTTTTGTAATGCTCGCAACTATCACAATTAAGATCGATCCCGCATACAGGACAAAGCCCCAGACATTCTTCGTTGCAAAGCGGCTTTTTAGGAAGCGAAAGTATCAATTCATCATGAAGAAAAGGGCCTAAATTTAAGCAATTTTTCACTATAAGATAATCATTTTCGATCCCATCGGTCTCTATTTTAAATTTTCTATTAACAGCGCTATCTGATTTTTCTTTAAACTCCAGCCTAAAATCGCATTTCTTATGCTGCTGAATTTCCTTGAGGCATCTGGAACAGGTAAGCGATAAATCACATTCCATAAAACCTTTTACCTCATAAGAGTTACCACTCTTATGTATTTCGAGAGCCAAACGGACATCATCAACAATCTCCCTAATGGAAATATCTTCTTTTTTAACTATTAATTCCAGATTATTTCCATGCTTCGGGAGGTTTCCGACATTAATCTGCAGGTCCATAATGCCCTAATATTAAAAAAAAAACTTTTTTTGTCAAGCTCCTAAAAACAGAAGCAAGAAGCCAAAAGCCCAACCCAACCAAAACCAATTTAACCACAAAGTACACAAAGAGCACAAAGAAAAAAAATTAATTTTGTTGTTCCCTTCCTCAACACCCAATAGAAACAACGAATCACACAAATAGCACAAATATTTAAAGAATAGATTTAATTTCATATTTTACCAAAAAAACAATAATTTATTTGTGTAATTTGTGCTATTTGTTGTTAAAAAATAGGTTTGGGAAGTGTGCTTTGCTTTTTAATTTTTGATATTTAATTTATTAATGGAGATAGCATAAATAAGATTATCAGGTTTTTTACCTGAAATACTGACATAAAACTCAAAATTTTGCCCTAAATTGTCCCTTGACTAATTAGGGATTTTATATATATTTGCATATAAAAAATGTTCCTGGAAAGTATATATTGCAAGAATTTTAGAAATTTTAGAGATTTAAGTCTGGACCTCTTTGAGGGAAGAAATCTAATTATAGGAAACAACGGCGTCGGGAAAACCAACTTGATAGAAATGGTTTATTTTCTTTCTACTTTCGGTTCTTTTCGGACATCAAGGTTGGAAAACCTAGTTCATTTCGACGAGAACTTTTTTACCGTTTCCGGCACTTACGGCGATACTGAAATAAAGACTAATTACTCGGGGAAAAAAGAAATTTTCGTCAACGACCTCGCACAAAAAAGCTTAAAAGAAGCCTTCGGGATAATTCCCGTGATAGCATTGACCAACGAGGACGTAGAAGTAATAGACGGAGAACCGTCAAACAGGCGCTATTTGATTGATGTAAGCATCTCTCTATATGACAGAAAATACCTTGGTTACCTGTACGAATACAGAAGAGCAAAAAAACAGCGAAACAATCTTCTTCTTAAGGCAAAAAGGGGTCATAAGGTCAAAAACCTCGAGTTATGGGAAAAACAATTGATAAAATCGATTTATCCGATAGTTGAGGCAAGGAAGATTTTTATAGAAAGAATATCTCTTTATACGGAGGAAATATTTAAGGAGCTTGCCGGAGAAAAAGTCAAAATAGAATATGTAGCTGGAGGAAATTACGGCAATATAGAAACGCAATTCGAAAGAGGAAGGCAGCAGGAAATCGAAGCGGGCTATACATTGTTCGGGCCTCACCGCGATGACATAACGCTCAAAGTCAACAATCGCAACGCAAAAGCGGTATCTTCTTTCGGAACGAAAAGATTGCTTGCAACATCTATAAAAATGGCTGTTTCCCGCATATTAACGGATATACGAGAGGAAGAACCTATCCTCATCATAGATGAAATGCTGGATGGTCTGGATAGAAGAAACTCTGATTCTTTATCGGAATTCCTGAAGAAATCAAAACAGGTCTTAATCACAACTACCGGAGAAGATCTTAAAAACGATAAAGATTATAATATATACAGGATAGAAAAAAGGAATGAATCCCCATTTATTAGGAAATGTACTGAAAAAATACATACATTCTAAACCTCTGGGTGAGAGTCTTCTCAAGATTGAAATTCTGAACCAGTGGAATGAAATTTGCCCCCCCCTTATCGCTAAATACGCCAAGCCTACGGGATTGAAGGGCAAAAAATTGAGTTTAGCAGTAAATTCTTCCGCATGGCTAAACGAGCTTTCCTTTTTCAAGAAAGAGTTGATAGATACACTGAACCAGAAAGCGGGAAAAGAAGTAATAAAAGAAATTAGATTCTACCTCAAGGAGGGGTAATGCAAAATAATGGATATACGGCTTCTAGTATAAAAGTCCTGAAAGATTTGGAAGGCGTCAGAAAAAGACCTGCAATGTACATCGGAGATACGGCTAAAAGAGGACTTCACCATCTCATATTCGAAGTTGTCGACAATTCAATTGATGAAGCCATGGCAGGTTTCTGCGACCGAATTAATGTTACGATTGAAAAGGATAACTCCGTTACCATAATCGATAACGGACGGGGTATTCCTATCGATTTACACGTGGAAGAGAAGAAATCCGCTGTAGAGGTTGTAATGACAACCCTGCATGCAGGAGGCAAATTCGACACCAACGCATACAAGGTTTCAGGAGGGCTCCACGGTATAGGTGTTTCGGTCGTAAATGCTCTCAGTTCATGGATGGAGGTCGAAATCGCAAGAGACGGTTATGTGTGGACTCAACGCTATGAAAGAGGTAAAGCGGTAACAAAACTAAAGAAAGGCGGTAAAAGGAAAACAACAGGAACTAAAGTCTCTTTTTATCCTGACGCCGAAATTTTTGACAACATCGAATTCGGAAGAGAGTATCTGGACGAAAGATTGCGTGAGCTGGCTTTTCTGAACAAAGGGCTAAAGATAGAACTGGACTTCAAACCAACAGGCAAAACCGAGGTTTTCCACTACAAAGGCGGGATAAAAGAATTCATAGAATATCTCGACAAAAACAAAAATCCCATACATCGTCATCCGATATATATAAACAAAGCGGTTGATTCCTGTGTCATAGAAGCGGCACTCCAATTCAACGATTCATACACGGAAAACATATTCACATATGCAAACAATATTCATACAATCGAAGGTGGTACTCATCTCTCCGGCTTCAAAAGTGCTTTAACAAGAAGTATAAACCAGTACGCCAAAAATCAAAAACTTATTTCTCCTAAAGACCCTAATCTCATGGGGAACGACATCCGGGAAGGTCTCACTGCGGTTATTTCGGTAAAGCTTCCTCAACCCCAATTCGAAGGGCAAACAAAAACAAGATTGGGCGACAGAGAAGTAGAAGGGCTCGTAGCCTCCGTGGTCAGCGACGGAGTTTCCGAATATCTCGAAAGAAATCCGAGAGAAGCAAGAAAAATAATAAATCAATCACTTGTTGCGGCGAGGTCCAGAATGGCAGCTCAGAAAGCGAGAGACATCACTCGAAGAAAGGGTGTTCTTGATTCGGCAAGTCTCCCGGGCAAACTTGCAGATTGTTCATCAACGGACCCAAAAAATTCCGAGATTTTTATCGTTGAGGGAGATTCGGCCGGAGGTTCCGCCAAACAGGGCAGGGACAGAACGTTCCAGGCAGTTCTCCCGTTACGAGGAAAACTGTTAAACGTAGAAAAGACAAGGATAAACACGGTGCTTGCCAATGCAACGATAAGCACTCTGATTTCTTCACTTGGGGTTGGGGTCGGCAAAGATGAATTCGACTACGAAAAACTCAGGTACTGGAAAGTAATCATAATGACGGATGCCGACGTAGACGGTGCCCACATAAGAACGCTTCTGCTCACTTATTTCTTCAGATACGCAAAAGAAATAATAGAAAAAGGTAATCTCTACATAGCCCATCCCCCTCTTTACCAGGTAGGCGACGGAAAGACAAAAAAGTGGGCTTATACGGAAAAGGAGAAAGAAAAAGGAATCGAAGAACTAGGAAAAGAAAAAGCCAGGGTTCAAAGATTCAAAGGTCTTGGAGAAATGAACCCGGCCCAGCTCTGGGAAACGACAATGAACCCCGAGAACAGGATATTAAGAAGAGTGGAAATAGAAGATGCAATAGAAGCAGACAGGATGTTTGACATATTGATGGGGAATGCAGTCGAGCCAAGAAAGGATTTCATTTTAGAAAACGCCAAGTTCGTGGAAAACCTGGATATTTAAAAGAAATTCAAAAATCAAATATCAAAATGCAAAATTACAAATCAAAGTTCAAAAATAAAAAAAACAGAGAAACAACGAATTACACAAAT
>CAZGBM010000038.1:0-20212 GCA_964523975.1 uncultured bacterium
GAAAGTCCGTAATCAATGAATTCTTCAGTGTCTTCTTCTTTTGCGCCGTGTTTTTTTAACATTTCTTTTGTTATAGTCATTATACTGATTTTGTCATATATGTTTATTGTTCCAAGAACATCGCCTAAGAGTTTGATTCTTGCTTCGGGGTCGGTGAACCATATGAATTCAGAAACCTGGGACGCGATTACGCCATAAGCAACGAGTTCCGAAGCCATTCTTAAAGAGTGGGATGTAGTGTTTGGATATCGAAAGGCTCCTGTATCGGTTAATATTCCGATATATAAATATGTAGCAATTTCTTTATCCATCTGGATTTCGTTTTTTATTAACTGGTATATGATTTCCGCCGTTGATGAATGGTTGGGTTTTATCACGTTCACCGTACCAAATTTTGTGTTTCCGATATGATGGTCGATATTTATAATAGGTTTTGAAAAATCGATATTATCCTTGATTTCTCCTACACGACCTAATTCTGCACAATCGACTATGATAGTAACATCTTCATCAAAGTCTTTTTTTTCTGTTTGAATCAGAGATGCTTTCGGGAATTTCGAATATCTCTTGGGCGGAGGATCCGAATTGTAAATATATATTTTTTTATCCAGTTTTAAGAGTGCCAGAGCAAGTGCTATTTCGGAGCCTATCGAGTCTCCATCCGGATTTTTGTGAGACACGATTAAAAATTTTTTATTCTTGTTTATTAATTCAGAAGCTTTTTGCCAGCTTTTCAAGTTTCTTCCTCGCTTACTTTTTCTAATAGTTCTTCAATCCTATCCAATTTTCCCATAATTGGACTGTAATTGAAGGTGAGTTTGGGAGTATTTCTCATTTTTATGCGTCTTGCCAGTTCGTGCTGTATAAATCCGCTTGCGTGATTCAGCACTTCGCTGTTTAATTTTCCGGATTTTTCTCCACCGTGCACGGTGAAGTTTATGGTTACGTGCTTAAAGTCCGGAGTGCTTTCGACAGAGGTTATGGTGATGAGGCCTATCCTGGGGTCATTTACCTCTTTTTCGATTATTTCAGGGACTATTTTCATTATATATGAATTTACTCTTTTCTGTCTCAAATTCATTGTTTATTTTTATGCTCCAATCTAAAATATTTATGTTTCTAAACTCTTTTATCTGGTCCAGTATCTTGTTGAATGATGACTGCAAGAATTTAGAATCGTTTGACACGGCTACAATACCTATCAGTGCTCGCTGCCATTTATCCAAAAAATCGATTTCGCTAATTCCTACATTAAATTTCGACCGAATCTTTCCTTTAATGCTGTTAATAATTCTTCTTTTTGATTTCAAGGAATCCAATCCGGGAAGAAAAATTTCCACTTTTCCTATGCCAACGAACATTTTTTATTTAAAGTTTTCTCTCTTTTTCAACCAATTTATAAATTTCTATGATGTCTCCTTCTTTGAAAGCGTCGAAATTGGCAAGCCTGATTCCACATTCATACCCTTCTTCCACGGACTTTACATCCTGCTCGAATCTTTTAAGAGTGGCAATCTTAGTCTTAGCCAGTTCTTTTCCTTCTCTGTAGATATAGACGATGTCATTGTTATGAACCACTCCTGAAATTACTAAACATCCTGCTACTTTACCGATGGTTGAGCCTTCGAAGACTTTCTTGATTTCTATCTCTCCGTGTTTTACTTCTTCTTTTTCCGGTTTGAGTAAACCCAGCATAGCCTTTTTAATGTCTTCGGTTATTTCAAAAATAACATCGTAGGTTTTTATTTCTACTCCTCTTTTCTTTGCTTCTTCTCTGGTTTGCGAATATGGTTTTACTTTAAAACCAATTATTATTGCTTCGGAAGCTTGAGCAAGCATAACGTCGTTTTCGGTTATCGGACCTACGCCCGCGTGAATAATTTTAATTTGAATTTTTTCTTTAGGTAAATGGGTAAGGGAGTTTACGAGAGCATCAACAGAACCGGCGTCATCGCCTTTTATTACTGTCCTTAAAATTTGCCTTTTTTCTTCTTTTATTTTTTCGTAAAGGTTTGAAAGACTTACGGTTGTCGTCTTTTCTTTCTTTTCTTTATTGAAACTTTTTCTTTCGTCGGAGATGTCTCTTGCGGTTTTCTGGTCTTCGACGACTCTAAAGATATCTCCTGTTTTGGGTAAAGATTCAAATTGCGATATCTGTACTGCTGCAGAAACTTCAGCGGTTTTTAATCTCCGGTCGTTTTCGTCCAGAATTAAGCGTACTTTTCCCGAGGTAGAACCCGCAACAAATGAATCGCCGATTTTGATTTGTCCTTCTTTAACGACAATAGTTGCCACATTACCGATTCCTTTTCTGATTTGAGTTTCCAATATTATCCCGTTGCCGGGGCCTTCCGAGGGAGCTTTGAGATTTAAATCTTCGACTTGCAGAATAATAGCGTCCAATAACTCTTCTATTCCTATACCTTTTAATGCTGATATTTTTACTGCGATTAAATTTCCTCCGTATTCGTGGACAAGTACTCCTTTATCTGCCAGGTCCGACAACACTTTGGCTGAGTTAGCTGAGGCAATATCTATTTTATTTAGAGCCACAATAATAGGAACGTTGGCGGCCTTTGCATGGTTTATTGCTTCGACTGTTTGTGGTTTTACGCCTTCGTTGGCAGCTACGACCAGAACGACTATATCGGTAACGTTAGCGCCTCTGGCTCTCATCGAGGTAAAAGCTTCATGTCCTGGCGTATCGATAAATGTTATTTTGTGATTATTATAATTTATATGATATGCACCGATTTTCTGTGTTATTCCGCCTGATTCATGCTTGGCTACCTGTGTTTTTCTGATGTAGTCAAGTAAAGTTGTTTTCCCGTGGTCTACATGTCCCATAATAGTTACAACCGGCGGCTTTTTTTGTATATTGTATGTCTCTTTTTTTGTTTCCGGGACTTCTGTAATCTCGGCCAATTTAACTTTGTATCCGAATTCTTCCGCTATAAGATTGGTAGTATCGAAATCCAAATTCTGGTTTATGGTAACCTGCAGACCGAGTTTCAGGCATGCCCCGATAATCTCGCTTGATGAAATTTTCATTATTTTGGATAATTCTTGAACAGAGTTTACTTCGTTGATTTCTATTACATTATCTTTTTCTTTTTTTACTTTTTCTTCTATTTGTATTGTTTTTTCTTCTGGTATTGTCTTTTCTTTTAAATGTTTCTTCTCTTTTTCCTTTTTGGGTATCTTTGTTTTGGTTTCTTTCTTTTCTTCTTTTTTCTTCTTTGTCGTCTTTGTAATCTTCTTTTTTTTATCTTTTTCTGTTTTTGGAGCTTTTTTTTCTTTTTTAGTTGGTTCCTTTTTTTGCTTTTTGCTTTGTATTGCCTTTTTTGCTTTCTGGGCTTCTGCCTCAGTTATTGAAGAAAGAGCGGATTTTGCTTCAATCCCTTCTTTTTTTAAAAGACCGAGTAGTTCTTTGCTGGATATATTTAGATCTTTTGCCAACACGTGTATTTTTACTTTATGCTCTTTCTCCTTTGCCATATCACTCCTTATTGATAACCTTATGTAAAGCCTTATGAATTGTTTCTAATTTCTTTTTTCCTATTCCTTTGATCTGAGTTAATTCTTCATTGCTCTTTGATAATATATCCTGAGCGTTGTTAAGTCCTTCTTTTTTGAGAATTTTTTTAATATGGTTGCTTATGTTTAAATCGTCTACCGTTATTTTGCTTCTTTCCTTGTCATCTTTTTCTTTTCTGTATTCGCTTTTTACTTTTATCTCAATTTTGACATGAGTGAGCTCTGAAGCCAGAGCCACATTTTCCCCCAGCTTTCCGATAGCGCCGGTTAATTCATCATCCGGAACTATACACAATACTTTATTTTTGCCGATTTTTTCGGATTCTATGACTTTTACGGGAGAAAGCGCTTTTTCGGCATATTTTGCCTTATCTTTTTTCCAGTGTACGACGTCCACCCTTTCTCCGGAAAGTTCTCTAACTATTGATTTTATTCTACTGCCCTTGTGCCCCACACATGAACCCACTGCGTCGACTTTCTCATTTTGCGAGTAGACTGCAACTTTTGCCCGTACTCCCGGTTTTCTTGCTATGTCCTTGATTTCAACTTTTGAGTGCAGAACTTCCGGTATTTCGAATTCAAGCAATCGGGCGACGAATTCGGGCTGAGTTCTGGATAGATATATTATTGGTCCCTTCATTCTTATTCTTTCTTCGTCCCCTTCTTCGGGGTTAGGAGTTATATTTTTTATAAGGGCTTTTATTTGTGCTCCTCTTCTAAGTCGTTCGTTTGGTATCTGTTCTTCTCTCGGTAAGAAAGCCTCAATTTCTCCAATTTTAATATATGCTCCGGTCGAATAAATTCTTGAAACGGTTCCCGAGACCAATTCCCCTTTTCTGTTTTTGTATTTTTCATAAAGCATTTCTTTCTCATTTGTTTTGATTCTTTGTATAAGTGTGTTTTTGACTATGTTTATTGCGTTTCTTCCGAATTCTTCTACGGGTATTTCTTCCTTGAAAGTTGAACCTACTTCTATTGTAGGTTTTTGTTTTCGAGCATCCTTGAGAGAAATTTCGATATCCGGATCGGTAACGTTTTCAGTTACGGTTTTCTTCAGGTAAAGTTTTATACTCCCTGAAGCTTCCGATATTTCACAATCGAGATTCTCTGTTCGTCCATACTTTTTTTTGGCGGCAGTGATTAAGCTTTCTTTAAGGGTTTGTAGAACAAAATCTTTCCCTAAGTCCCTTTCTACTGCCAGTTCTGATAGCATCGTAACTATACCCTTATTTATCATTTTCCCTCCTGTTTTCAGCTCCAGGTGATGAAACTTCAAGTCTGTAAGGTCCGTTTATATAATCAAGAACATCAAGGTGTACGGATATTTTCTCGGATATTTTAGCGCAGTCGTTGATAGTAACTCCTCCGGGTTTATCGACAAAGACTCTGATAAGTTTTGCTCTCTCTTTATTTTCAATATCCAATCTCCGGAGAGCAAAATTCTCCTCCATGCTTGAAAGCACAAAATCTATTTTTTCTTTCATTTTTTCACTAATTTTCTTCATATATTAAAAATCTTCTTTATCTCCTTATTTCCAATAATTAAAAGATGGGTATACCCATCTTTTTTACTCATCCACCCATTTTCTTATAGTAATTTATATAAATCTTTATATAACGCAACCCCCTCTCACTACATCAATAATTAGCCACAGATTCTCACAGATAGGCATGGATTTCCTTCCCCAACTACCCAAATTTTTTTTAACAACAAATAGCACAAATTTCACAAATGAATTAACAATAAAATTCTTTTGTATAAGAAACTTTTTCTTTATTCGTGCTATTCGCCTGCCCCGTAGGGAAGAATGACTGTATCGGGGTGTAATTTGTTGTTTCTCTTAGTTTTTTGTGGAAAGTGGGTTTTAAACAAACAAAAACAAATGGGTAATGTAGTGTGGGGTTTTGTGTTCTTTGTGATCTTTGTGGTTAAGATTAATTGAGTTTGCGTTCTTGACAAAAGTTTTGTTAAATGTATTATTGAATCGCTATGTTTGATGAAATTCTAAATAAAATAAAAGAAATAAAAACACCTTTTTATCTTTACGACAGCAGGATAATAGATGAAAGGGCCCTAATTCTTCGGGAAAATTTTTCTGAATTTGCAGAACTCTTTTTTGCGGTTAAAGCAAATTCTTCTATTTCGGTTTTAAAAGTTTTGAAGAAACATGGGATAGGAGCGGAGGTGGTATCGCCCGGGGAAATTTTTATGGCTTTAACATCTGGAATTGCTCCGCATAAAATTCTTTACGATAGTCTTGCAAGAAAAAAAGAAGAGATAGCGTATGCTATTGATAAAGGCACCAGGTTTTTCAACTTTGAATCACTTGGTCAGGCTGCCCTCCTTGAGACATGCGCAAAGAAAGCAAAACAAAAACTCAAAGCTTTTGTGAGAATTAATCCCGGTATATTTCCCAAGACCCATTCGCATCTTTCTACAGGCTCCTCCTGGAGTAAGTTCGGAATTCCTCTGAAAGATTTGAATAAGGTGTATGATGTTGTTAAGGGTTTTAAATCGATTGAACTTGTTGGAGTACATTATCATATTGGTTCCCAAATACTTACTTCGAAACCTTACTTTAAGGCTCTCGAAAAGATTGAGAGCGCCATTAAATTTTTTAACGGCAGGGGTTTGACGATAAAATATATAAACCTTGGCGGCGGTTTTGGGATTCCTTACAGGGAAAGAGAAAAAAGGTTCCATGCTGAATCCCTTGCCGAAGCTTATAGAGATATTTCGAACAAATATAAGGTGAAGGTATTTCTTGAGTTAGGTAGGTTTTTGGTGGCGGAATCAGGGTTTATTGTTACAAGGGTGATTGATGTAAAAGATAGGGAGGGTGTACCTCTCTATGTTGTTGATTCGGGTATGAATGATAATCCTCGCCCTGCGATTTACGATGCATATCACCATATAGAACCTCTTTCTGAAAAAAGGGGTAAAAAATGTAAATCCCGGGTTGTCGGCCCTATCTGTGAGAATTCGGACGAATTTGGAACCTATGAGCTTCCCTCGCTTACAGTGGGTGATTTACTTATAATTTACGGCTGTGGTGCTTATACGAGAACGATGGCATCCAATTACAACGGTAGACTTTTCCCTGCCGAGTATTTGTATGACGGTAAAAAATTAATACAAATTCGAAAAAAACAACAATTAGAAGGATTAATAACAAACGAAAAATTGTAAGAACGTAAATTCTCACACAAAGACACTAGGACACAAAGAAAAAACAATTTATTTAACCACGAAACAAACGAAATACACTAAACCCAACCACACCCAATTTTTTATTGCGTTGCTTAAAACCCATCTCACAACCCCAAGATTAGCCACGGATTTACACAGATAAACACAGATTTTTTTTACTATTTGACCATTTTTTAATTCAACTATTTAACTGATCCGAAGGGTCTATCAAAAAGAAGTGCTTGACAAAGTGGTCAATATGTTTATATCATATAAATGAGGAGAAATTATGAGAAAAACTAAAATAATTGCTACCATTGGTCCTGCGTCCGAAGACAAGAATATTATAAAAGAGATGGTAAAAAATGGTCTCAATATCGCCCGTCTTAATTTTTCACACCGTACTCAAGTCGATGCAAAAATAACTTATCGAAATTTGAGAAAAGTAGCGCCTCATATAGGAATAATGATGGATACTCAGGGTCCTGAAGTTCGATTAGGCAGAATAAAAGAAGATACGGAGTTGTTGAGAGGAAGTGAATTGGAGCTTGTCAGAGATGATATTCTGGGTGACGAAAAAAAGCTGCCTTTGGATTATCCTAAATTACTGGATTATCTGGAAAAAGGCGACACAATTCTTATGTCGGATGGTAGTTTGGAACTCAGGGTGGAAAAGACAGGCGTTTCTGTCAAATGTAGAGTTATTTACGGTGGAAAAATATCTTCCAAGAAATCAGTTAATGTTCCGGGTAAAGACATAGGGCTTTTTGCTCCTACGAAAAAAGATCTGGAAAACATTAAATTCGGAGCCGATATGGGTTTTGATTTTGTAGCGGCTTCTTTTGTCAAAAGCGCGGAAGATATAAGGAAAATAAGGGCAGTTTTAAAAAGCAAGAAATCCGGCATGCGGATTATTGCGAAGATAGAACATATAAAAGCAGTAAAGAATCTGGATGAAATCCTTGAGGCTTCAGATGCCATTATGATAGCCAGAGGTGACCTTGGAGTAGAAGTCCCGGCGTCAGATGTTCCCCTTTTACAGAAGACTATAATACGGAAATGTCTGGAGAATGAAAAACCGGTTATAGTTGCGACTCAAATGTTAATGTCTATGACCGAAAATCCGAGAGCGACAAGAGCGGAAGTTTCTGATGTCGCCAACGCAGTCGAAGATGGGGCAGACGCAGTTATGTTATCCGAGGAGACCGCAGTTGGTAAATTTCCGGTAAAATCCGTTCAATTTATGGCGGAAACCATTCAAAAAATGGAAAATTATTTGCTCGGTAGATTGCCGGAGGCTTTAAAATCGAAAAAATGTGAAATAGCCGATATTATAGCGAGGAATGTCTGGCAGGCGGCAAGAGATAGTTCGGCTAAATTTATAATTGCACATACCTCGTCGGGATATACGGCAAGAAAAATTGCAAAATTCAGGCCGGATATCGACATACTTGCCTTTACGGATAAAGAAATTGTAGAAAGACAGATGAATCTTATCCGGGGTGTAAGACCCTTTTTGGCTAAATTTTATAAACATGTTGATGACATGCTGTGTGATTCTGCGGAATTCTTGTATGATAAGAGATTGGTTAGGGTAGATGATATCGTTATTTTAACAGCGGGAGAACCTGTTTCTGTTTCGGGAAGTACGAATATGATGGAAATTCGAAAGATAAAATCTCTCTTAGAGCAGAAAAAAATTTTTCTTGGTACAAAAAGAAAATAATAGAACTTTATTCTGGAATCAGATTAAAACTCCTATCGGAGATGTATTTTTTGTATGGAAAAAAGAAGGTGTTCTTCTCGTTAGTTTTATCGAAAAAGATTACGGAGAAAAATTATCCGGTTTTATAAAACGTGATTTCAGGATAATACGTTCCAGTTCTCCTCTGCAAACTCAGCTGAAAGAATACTTTAAAGGTATACGTAAAAAATTCGACCTTAACTTAGTGCTTAATGGAACTGCTTATCAACAAAAAGTCTGGAAAGAGTTATTGAAGGTGCCATACGGAAAAACTATTTCTTATGGGGAACTTGCAAAGAAGATTGGCAATCCAAAGGGAGCCAGAAGTATAGGTATGGCTGTTCATTTAAATCCCATTGGTATAATTATTCCCTGCCATCGGGTAATAAGAAGTTCGGGTGAAATAGGAGGATATGCAAGCGGGGTAGATAGAAAGAAGTGGCTGCTTGAGCATGAAAAAAACTGTAAATCATGTTAATCCTGACCAAAGATAAATTAAATATCAAAAATTAAAAAGCAAAATGACATATTAAAATGCAAAATTAACTCTTTCTTACAACAAAAGATTTAACTGGAAAAATACGGACTTTCTATAGCTCCCAACAACCCTTTTTTTTAACAACAAATTGCACTAATTTCACAAATAAACCTGAAAATAATCTTTTTTATCAATTATAGAAAATAAAATCTGTTTTTAAACATTCGTGCTATTTGTGTGATTCGTTGTTTCCTTTTTAATTTATTTTTGAACTTTGATTTGTCATTTTCCATTTTCATATTTAATTTTTACATTTAAGTGGCTTTATCACGCTGTGTAATATTGCTATTCTTTTTATTCCTTTACCGACTTGACTATAGAAAACCATGGGGTTATAATGATGAATATGATTTTAATTTTATTAACCTTGAGTAGCTGGGTAAGCCTTCAATCAGACAATACAAGAAGAGTTCGCTGCAAAGCCTTTGGAAGTAGTTATGAAAACACAAAAATAGAATTTACTATTCCCGGTTTCTATCTGGATACCGTTAAGATTAATAATAGAGATTATTCAAGGATTTCCATACCGGGTGCCGTTGATTATATGCAAAAGGGTTATCCGCAGCTTCCCAGAATAGCCAAAAGTATAATTGTCCCTGATGATAAGGAAATGAAATTAAGGATTGCTCATGAAGAGATTGAGAGAGTTCGGGCTTTACCTGTCATGCCCTCCAAGGGAAATATCTTGCGAAATGTTCTTCCTTCTTCCGTGCCATATACTTTCAGTGATTTTTATTCGTCCGATGAGATATTCCCTGCGGATTTGGTGACTCTTTCAGAGCCTTTTATAATCAGGGATTTTAGAGGAGTTACTATTTACGTTAATCCAGTACGTTATGACGCCAGGAATGGAGAACTTTTAATACTTAAAAATTTAATTGTTGAGGTTTATTCCGAAGGTATCTCTTTGTCGAATATTAAAGAAAGGTTAGAAAGAAAACCGGTTTCGCAGGCGATAAGCAACGTGTATAAAGAATTTTTCTTAAACTATTCGGAAAGTAAATTAAGATATGACACTATCGGAGAAAATGCGGGTAGAATGATTGTTATTTGTGCCGACCAGTATATTCCGGAAATGGATTCTTTTTTGGTCTGGAAAAGAAGAAAAGGAATACCAACGGATTTGTATAGTTTATCAGTTATAGGCAACGATACTTCTTCGATTAGAAGTTTCATTAAAAATCAATATGATAGTTTAGGTGTTACTTTCTGTTTACTTGTTGGAGATGGTAATGAACTTCCACCTCCCGACGGAACTGTTGGCTTGGCTCTGGGTAAAGATGCCGACCCAGTTTATGCATACACGGATGGAGATGATTGTTATCCGGATTTGTTTATAGGACGATTCTCGTCGAATGGGGGAATCTCGGATAATATAAGGAATCAAGTAATGCGAAGCATCAAATATGAAAGGAATCCGGAGGAGGGGGGAGATTGGTATCATAGAGGGTTTGGAGTTGCAAGTGACCAGACTGATGATAATGATACAATTACGGATAAACAGAGATGCGAATGGTTGAAAGATACTTTATTATATAATGTTTCACCTTATTTTACTTATACTTCGATAGATTCAAGTTATAATCCTTGGGGAACGACTTCTCTTATTTCGAGTATCGTAAATTCAGGCGTCTCTATCATAAATTATATCGGGCATGGTAATGCTTACAGTTGGACAAGTGGGGGAGGGTTTTATATAAGTAACATAAATTCACTAACCAACTACTGGAAGCTTCCTCACGTAATTTCCGTCGGATGTCAAATCGGTAATTTTAACGGAATAAATTGTTTCTCTGAAGCCGCATTGGTTGCTGGTACTCCGGAAAATCCTACGGGTTTCATTACAACATTAGCACCGACTATAAATCAGAGCTGGATTCCGCCATGTATAGGGCAGGAAGGAGTTGTCAACTTGCTTGCACATTACCAGGCAAACACCGCCGGGAGCGTTTATTTTAACGGTCTTTGCTATATGATAGAGCAGTATGGCGGTGATACTATTGGGGTGGAGATGGCTCAAACCTGGCATATTTTTGGTGACCCTTCTATCCAGCTTAGAACGGATATCCCCCGGAACCTTTTAATTAGCAGGCCTACGGTTATTTTTTTTGATTCTCTGGTTTATGAGGTTAGTGTTTTTGAGGCGGATTCGATAACACCTGTCGAAAAGGCTCTGGTATCGTTTTATAGTATGGGAAGCTCGTTAGTCGAATCGAGATATACAAATTCATCGGGCAATTGTACTTTAACACTTGATTCAAACAGCATTGTGTCTGACGAATATATTTATTTAACGGTAACGGGTTTTAATTGTAAGACCTACCTGGATTCAATACGCGTTTTGGGTATTGAGTTGTCTCCCGAATCTGTAGAAGTTAATGTTCCGACGGAAGTAAAAATAATAGCTCGTAATGGCATCGAGGTCAAAATTGAAGGATATGGCTTTGAGGCTTGTGATACCACGGATGATTCCGGTAGGGCTGTTATTAATGTCAATGCACAGTTTGGAGAGGAACTTCGAGTCTCGTTTAACGATATTTCCAGTTCAATATTATTATATGCGAGACCTCTTCCCGTTTTTGGGTCGTTTGACTTACCTGCTCCGTATATTCAGGCTTTTTGTGATACAATCGGAATTGCCGGAGGTCTGATGCCCGGAATTCCCGGTAGAATTGTTGGTTCTTCTGGTTTGTCGTCTTTTTCGATGTTTATAAGAGGACCTGATATCGATACTACTTTTTCTACCTTGGGTGATTTTTTGGAATATGATTTAGTGATAGGAGAGTTGGGGGTAATGGAAGTGGCACTCGGCAAAAGCGGTTATAAAATTTATGAGGCGGAGATTCCTATCAAGAATTATAGAGGTTGGCTTTCGGGTTACGTTATTTCGGGCTCCGATTCCGTAGCTGGCATAGAACTGAAGATTTATAATGCCGGCGTCGACACCGGAGTGGTTTCTCCTCTTGCCGTGATTACTTCAGCAATTGATGGTTTTTATGAATTGCAAGATTCCTTGCTGTGTGGATACTATGATGTTTATGCTGCAGGTTCTGGTTATGAAAGTGAGAAATATCAAGTAACTATTAAGAAATCTGGTAATGACAATAATTTTAGTATTTCTCCCGATTTATTTACTTTGGATATTTCAAGTCTGATTGGCGGGAATGTTTTAAGAGTAAAATATAGCATACCTCGGCAAACGACCTTGGATTTTATTGTTTATGATGCTTTAGGAAGAAAAATTACTTCTAAATCGGAAACCAATAACGCTGGTTGGTTTGAAACAGATATATATTTGACTGGAGTCCCGTCGGCTGTCTATTTTCTTGTTACAAGAGTTGGAGGGATGACTTTCGGACCCGATAAGTTTGTTTTGATACGGTAAAAAGGTTACGAGTTTCGGGTTTCGAGTAAAAAAACAAAAAATCTTGTGAATCTTGTGTTAATCCGTGTAATCTTTGGTTAATTAAAGAGTTTCGAGTTACGGGTTTTGTGTTAAAAAAAATAAAATAAAAAAAAAGAGTTGTGTATAGGGCTTTGTGCCTTAGTGCCTTAGTGTCTTTGTGGCTATATTTTTTTCTCGGCTTGACTATTTAAAGGCAAGTGGTTATAATCGAAAATATAATTTTAATTTAAGGAGGATTTTTTGTTTTTAATGTTTTTAACCCTGGGTAGTTGGTTTAGTCTTCAATCAAATACTGCTAAAAACATTCAGTTTGACGTATCAGGAAATAATTATGAAAATACAAGAATAGAATTTACTGTTCCCGGTTTTTATCTGGATACGGTTTTGATTAATGGTAAAGAATATTCAAAGGTCAGTATTCCCGGTCTTGTTAATCATATGAAAAAAGGTTATCCGCAAGTTCCCAGAATAGCTAAAAGCGTGATTATTCCCAGTGATAAGAAAATGAAAGTTAGAATTATAGAGAAGGATATTGAAAGATTAAAAGCTCTGCCTATTGTCCCTTCCAAAGGAAATATTTCGCGAAGTGTTTCTCCTGCCTCTGTTCCATATACTTTTAGCGATTTTTATTCGTCGGGAGATGTATTTCCAACAGAGCTGGTATCCCTTTCGGAACCTTTTATTATCAGAGACTTTAGAGGGATAACCGTTTATGTTAACCCGATACGTTATGATGCTAGAAATGAAGAACTTATGATACTTAGAAAATTAGTCGTAGAGATTTATTCCGAGGGGGTTGCTTTATCGGATATCAAAAAGAGTTTAGATGTAAGACCGAATTCTGTAGCGTTTACTAATTTATATAAAGATTTTTTTGTTAATTATTCAGAAAGAAAGTTAAGATATGATACGCTCGAGGAAAATGCTGACAGGATGATTATTATATGTGCTGATCAGTACGTTTCTGAAATGGATTCTTTTTTGATATGGAAAAGGAGAAAAGGTATTCCAACCGATTTATATAGTTTATCAGTTGTAGGCAGTGATACTGCCTCGATTAGAAGTTTTATTCAAAATCAGTATGATAGTTTGGGTGTTACTTTTTGTCTTCTTGTTGGAGATGGGAATGAACTTCCGCCTGCTGCTGGTACCGTTGGCCTTGCTGCCGGAAGGGATGCGGATCCCGTTTATGCTTATACTGATGGTGGTGATTATTATCCTGACCTCTTTATTGGCCGGTTCTCATCAAATGGAGGATTTGCGGATAATATAAGAAATCAGGTGATGCGCAGCATTAAATACGAAAGGAATCCACAGGAGGGTGAAGATTGGTATAATAAAGGACTTATGGTTGCGAGTGATGAAACTGATGATTACGATTCGGTTATGGATAAACAGAGATGCGAATGGTTAAAAGACACTTTATTATATGATATTCCTCCTTATTTTACTTATACTTCTATCGATTCAAGCTATGATCCCTGGGGTACTTCTTCTAATATTTCTATTGCTATAAATTCTGGTGTTTCTATGATAAATTATATCGGACATGGAGGTTCGTTTGGATGGACAAGTGGGGGGGGTTTGGATATAGGTGGTATATATTCTCTCATTAATTATTGGAAGCTTCCTCATGTAATTTCCGTCGGATGTCAAGTTGGAGATTTTTATTGGGGAACTTGTTTTTCTGAGGCGGCGTTGACTGCCGGTACACCGGAAAACCCTGCGGGATTCATTGTAACATTTGCCTCGACCATAAGTCAGACCTGGGTTCCTCCTTGTATAGGACAGGAGGGCGCTGTTAACCTGCTTGCACATTACGATGCTAATACTGCCGGTGGTATATATTTTAATGGTTCGTGTTATATGATTGAGCAGTGTGAGCAGTATTGGGGAGATACTTCCGATGCTGGTGTAGAAATGGCTCAGACATGGCATATTTTCGGTGACCCTTCCATTCAGCTTCGAACAGATACCCCCCGAAAATTTAAGGTCAATAAAGTTATTAATAATTTTGTCGATTCTTTGGTTTGTGAAATAAATGTTTACAGAGAGAATCCGATGACTCCTGTTGAAAATGCTTTGGTAGCTTTTTGTAACGAAGGAAACTCATTAATCGCTTCAGGATATACAAATGCTTCAGGCAATTGTGAGTTAACCATTGATTCAGCTGATCTTATGGGTGGTGAGTATATTTATATGACAGTAACCGGTTTTAATTATGAACCTTACCTGGCTTCAATCAATATTAATGATTTCGATATTCTACCCGATTCTTACGATTTTAATATATCTACCGTGGTTGGCGAAAATTTCTTGGGAATAGATTACGATATTCCTCAGCAAATTAATGTTGAATTTATCGTTTATGATGTGTTGGGAAGAAGAATTTTTTATGAATCAGTAAGCAGGAGCGCTGGGTTTTTCTCACAGTTTATAGATTTGCAGGACCTGTCTTCGGGTGTTTATTTGTTTACGTTAAAAGTGGGCAATAGAATGTTGACTCCGAAAAAGTTTATCCTAATCCGGTGAGAGATAAAGATATTTAAAATTTCGCGTGAAGTTTTAAAAGCAATGTGTTATTGTCAAAAATGTATGATTGTAATACTCTTTTAGTTGCTTGGGTAGAGGGAAATCCATTTCAATGGCTTCGAGAATAGTAAAATATGTTTTTTGATTAAACTTAAATTCGAAACCCAGCACACTTCTTGTTTCGCTATTTTTCTGTCCGTCTAAATTTCTCCAGGATTTCTGGAAGCCCAATTTAAGGTCTATGTAATTCGATAACATACGGTTATAAAATAAAGTCAAGCCTATCCATTTTCTCCTGTATTCCAAAGAGTCATTTTTAATGTATTTCCAGTCCATAGGAAAACCAATATAAAGTTCGCTTTTTGCTGAAAGATGAGCTTTCATAAAAGGTTCCGAGAAAAATTTATTTACGTTAGTTTCATAATTGAGTGAATCCGCAATTAGAGAGGTATAGGAAGAATCGACTTTAGCGTACTCTAAGCGCAGTCCGCCGGAGATTTTTGTAAAGAAATGATAATATATAGTATTTGTTAACCCTGTCCCTTTATATTCGCCTTTTCCTATTCGGTCATTATTTTCTAAAAAGTTTTTCTTCCCGGGTATTATTTTATAATATTTGTAAAACAAATCAGCCTGAGAGTTGCTAACATTACCCTTAAGTTCTATATTTACCGGAAATCTGGTAAAAGGATCCTCATAAATTAATGTTTCATGTGATAGTAAGTAATTATGATCGAATTCGTTCACAATAATATTCAAAGAATGATTATTTTTTGTGTTTTTCCAGTATCCGATTCCTATTCCTGCATATTTTTTATTTTTTAGATACTGAGGTGATATAAATAAGGAAAAATAGATCGGATTCTTATCTTTTTCTTCAGGTATCCACTGTAGTTTAAATAAATGTTCTTCGTTATTTATATCATAATCGTTTTCTTTATATAAGTTGTATTCTAAAACCATTTTTGAGAAAAGAGGCATCCAGATTTTTGTTCTGTACTTCTGGTACCATCTTTCCAAATCCAGGTATCCCTGTGTTGTTTGAATCCCATTTTTACTATGCAGAAACTGAAATTCTTCTTCTATAGGAATGAGAGAAAAACTTTTATCCATCAGATAAAGGGCATTATCATCACCTAAAAGAGAAAGCATAAATATTATTATCATTTTATCAAAAGAGATATATCTATCGATTTACAGGAATGAGTTAAAGCCCCAACCGAAATGTAGTCTACCCCTGTTTTTGCAATTTCTTTTACATTTTCGAGTGTAGCATTTCCGGAGTATTCAAGAATTATATTTTTTCCCTTTGCCATAGAGACCGATTTCTTTATTTCTGTGATGGACATATTATCAAGCAGAAGATGTTTTGCTCCATATTCCATTGCTTTTTTTACTTCCCGAAGATTTTTTACTTCGATTTCACCCTTTGCCAGAGAAAGAGCATTTTTTATTCCTCCGGCAATTTTTATATGGTTTTCCTTTATTAAAACCCTGTCATAAAGTCCCATTCTATGGTTAATTCCTCCACCCATCCGAACAGCATATTTCTCCAGATATCTTAAAGTCGGTGTGTTTTTTCTTGTATCGAGTATTTCAGTTCTATAGTTCTTTACCTCATCGACGAATTTTCTTGTATAAGTAGAAATTCCACTTAATCTCTGGATGAAATTTAGGGCGACTCTTTCTCCCATCAGTATTGCGCGAGTATTGCCTTTAAAACGAATTATTGCTTGAGGCACTAACCATGTCCCTTCATTGACGAGGATTTCCGTTCTTACATTACCCAATTCACCAAAAGTCCATTTGACGATTTCGAGACCCGAAAGAACAGCTTTTTCTTTGGTTTTGATTATACCCTCAGAGGTATGCTTCTCCGGGACTATTCTTTTTGTGGTAAGGTCAGTTTTTCCGATATCTTCCCTTAACGCTTTTTTTATTAAGGGTAGAACTTTTTCTTTCTTTAATTTGTTCACGTATTATCCTCCTGATTTCGTCTCTTAATTTTGCTGCTTTCTCGAATTCCAGGCTTTCTGCGCTTTTTTTCATTTCTTCTCTCAGTTTTTCGATTATTTCTATTCTTTCTATTTCCGAGTAGAATTCTTCAGGTATCTCCAGGTCTATTTTTATTTCATATTCTTTTTTCTTTTCTCCGGCTACCATTGTTGTCATCATTATCTGTTCTCTGGTTTTCTTTATACTTACGGGTATAATATCGTGTTTTTTGTTATATTCAAGTTGTATCTTTCTTCTTCTTTCTATTTCTTTGAGTGCTCCTTTTATTGCAGCTGTTTCCTGTTCGGCGTAAAGTATAACCCGGCTGTTGATATTACGTGCGGCTCTTCCTGCCGTTTGTATCAAAGAGGTTTCCGACCGCAAAAAACCTGTCTTGTCTGCGTCAAGAACAGCTACCAGCGTGACTTCCGGTAAATCGAGCCCTTCTCGCAAGAGATTTATTCCTACAAGGACGTCGAAGTCCCCTAATCTAAGTCCTCTAAGAAGTTCCATTCTCTCGGGAGCATCTATTTCCGAGTGTATGTATTTTACTTTTAGTCCAACGGCGATTAAGTACTCGGTCAGTTCCTCAGACATCTTTTTTGTTAGTGTTGTTACGAGTGTTCGTTGTCCCTTTTCGACTTCTTTTCTTATTTCTTCAATCAGGTCATCGATTTGATTTTCCGTAGTTCTGATTTCCACAGGCGGGTCGATTACTCCGGTTGGACGAATCAACTGTTCTACTATCCTTCCTTGCGATTTATTTATTTCCCATTCCTGTGGGGTGGCAGAGACATAGAGGGTTTTATCGGTTTTTACTTGAAATTCCTGGAAATCCAGTGGTCTATTGTCGAGGGCTGAAGGAAGTCGAAAACCGTATTCCACAAGTATTTCCTTTCTCGATCTATCTCCATTGTACATACCTCTTATCTGAGGTACAGTCCTGTGCGATTCATCGATAATGGTCAGAAACTCATCGGGGAAATAGTCTATAAGCGTGTATGGCGGTTCGCCTTCTTCCCGTCCGGATAGATATCTGGAATAATTTTCTATGCCTGAACAATATCCGACTTCACGCAAGAATTCTATATCATACTTGGTTCTACCTTCTATCCTCTGGGCTTCGACGTATTTTCCTCTATCAAGGAAGTATTGGACTCTTTCTTCCATTTCTTTTTCTATTTTGTCTATTACGTTTAATATTCTGTCTTTAGGAACTACGAAGTGATTTGCAGGGTAAATATGCAGTTCTTTTATTTTTTCTATTCTCTTCGAACTTATCGGGTCTATTGAAAATATTTCCTCTATTTCGTCTTCTGAAAATTCGATTCGGTATCCTTTGTATTCGTAAGAAGTGTATAGATCGATTATATCTCCCTTTACGCGAAAATTACCCTGTTCGAACTCGATATCGTTACGTTTATACTGGTTTGAAACCAGTCTTTCGATTAACTTATCTCTTGATATTTGCATGCCCGGTAAAACCGCTATTGATTGTTTGGAAAAATCGTCGGGTGAGCCGAGACCGTATATGCAGGAAACAGATGCAACTATTATTACATCTTTTCTTTCGAGAAGGGAAGTCGTAGCTTTCATTCTAAGCCGTTCTATCTCTTCGTTGATAGAAGCATCTTTTTCTATATATGTGTCGCTTTCGGGAACGTATGCTTCCGGTTGATAGTAATCGTAATAAGAAACAAAATACTCTACGGCATTTTCCGGAAAGAATTGCTTGAACTCGCCGTATAATTGAGCGGAAAGCGTTTTGTTGTGGGAAATTATGAGGGTCGGTATTTTGAGTCGCTCTATAACATTTGCCATGGTAAATGTCTTTCCCGAGCCTGTTACCCCTAAAAGGGTTTGATGTTTTTTGCCTTTTTCTATCCCTTCTACAAGTTTTTCTATAGCGTGGGGCTGGTCTCCGGTCGGCTTGTAGTCCGAGACAAGTTTAAATTTTGTTTCCATAAAAGAAGAATAAAATAAATTGAACTTTTCCGCAAGGCCAATAATTGGACACAGATAAACGCAGATTTATAGGATTTTTTTAAGACCCAGCACAACCCCAAAAGATTTAGACAGGATCAACTGGATTAACCGGATTTTTTATTGTGTTATTTTAAAACCCAACACAACCCAAAGAATTTTACATGTAGGACATGTAGAACTTGTAGTTCTTTTATTTACATTCCTATATTGACTACATGTCCTACATGTGCAATTATTTTTACTGTTTTTTATCTGCCTTCAGTTGTAGGTGGTCCGCCTTTATAATTTTGATTTTTAATTTTTAATATTTGATTTATGTTTTGGGGCTGGCGTAGATTATCATCTTACATATAATATCTTATAAAATATAAGGAGTGTTTAAAGTGGAAGGAACTTCATTTTTTGATACATGGGTTTTTTTGTGGGTTATTTTGCCTCTTTTGATATTTTGCTCAAGAGCAATCGATGTATCTTTGGGAACCATTCGTATAATATTTGTATCGAAAGGGCAGAGGTTTTTGGCTTCATTATTGGGTTTTTTTGAAATTCTTGTCTGGATTATTGCTATTACCAAAATCATGCAGAATGTTACTAATTTCTTTTATTACATAGTTTATGCAGGTGGTTTCGCTTCGGGTATTTATTTCGGAATAGTTATCGAGGAAAAACTTGCTCTTGGATTGGTTAGCATTCATGTTTTTACTGCGAAAGATGCGAATGAGTTACTCAGGCGTCTTAGAGATAAAAATTACGGCGTAACAAGCAGAATTGCTCACGGTGAGACAGGGAGAATAGATGAATTATTTATCGTAGTCAACAGGAAAAACCTTGCGCAGGTTCTGAAAATTTTGAGAGATTATGACGTTGATGCTTTTATCTCTATTGAAGATGTAAGATTGGTAAAGGGAGGTATATTTCCTCAGCGCGGCAAAGCCACTAAAAAGTAAAAATCGAATATCAGAATGTAAAATTACAAATCAAAGTTCAAAAATAAATTAAAAAGGAAACAACGAATCACACAAATAGCACGAATGTTTAAAAACAGATTTTATTTTCTATAATTGATAAAAAAGATTATTTTCAGGTTTATTTGTGAAATTAGTGCAATTTGTTGTTAAAAAAAAGGGTTGTTGGGAGCTATAGAAAGTCCGTATTTTTCCAGTTAAATCTTTTGTTGTAAGAAAGAGTTAATTTTGCATTTTAATATGTCATTTTGCTTTTTAATTTTTGGCGTTGTCCCAAAGTTGTATGATTTTAATTTATCTAGCATAATTCAAGAATATG
>CAZGBM010000039.1:0-20050 GCA_964523975.1 uncultured bacterium
AGCTATGTTCCAAAATCATTGAACTTCAAGCATAACAACCGATTTAGACGGAAGAGTAACAATAATATTATTTTTATCGATTTTAACTTCTTTAAAAGGTTGTATTTTTACTCCTTCCTGTTCACCAAAATCGTTCAGCACATTCATTTTATCAGCTGTAATAACTTCTGCGCTGACTTTTGAAACCGTAGCCCCACTAAGTTTGCAATTTACAATTTGTCTTCTATTGGGATCTGCATTAGTTATACTAACATGTATAAAACCTTTTGTATCACGTGAGGCTGAGACGCTAATGGCGGGAATCGTTTCACCATTGAATATGTAATCTGCGGATTTAAGTTCAGTGGGCAGTAAAACGGCATCGTGGTGCGGTTTAAATAACTTAAATACATACCAGGTCGGAGTTCTAACCAGCTCTTCCCCTCTGGTTAGCAGAACCGACTGCAATACATTGACTGTCTGGGCAAGATTAGCCATTTTAACACGACATGCATGGTTGTTAAAAATATTAAGATAAAGGGCTGCGGTAACTGCGTCGCGTAATGTATTTTGCTGGTATAGAAAAGCAGGATTAGTGCCGGGCTCAACTTCATACCAGTTTCCCCATTCATCCGCCATTAAACCAATTTTATTATCAGGATCATATTTATCCATTAATGAGATATGATGTTCAAGACGTTCTTCCACGATAAGCGTATTCTTCATAGTATGAAACCAGTCATTTTCATCAAATTCAGTTGCCGAACCTTTATGATTCCATCCGTGACAAAACGTATAGTAATGAAAGGAATAACCCTGAATCAAATGTTGATATTTCTGAGTTTTCTGCAGTAAGGTTTCCGTCCAATAATAATCCGGATCCATTCCGCCGCTGGCAACACGATAAATATCACCAGAACGTAAATATGTTGAAAAACGTTTAAAAAGATCACTATAATATTCAGGAGTCATATTCCCGCCACATCCCCAACTTTCATTACCCACTGCCAAATATTTTACACCCCACGATTTTTCACGCCCATTTTTCTTTCGTAATTCCGTCATTGGACTTCGAGTATCAGAATTAATATACTCAACCCACTCTGACGCCTCCTGTACTGTACCGCTGCCGACATTTAAACAAACATAGGGTTCCGCACCAAGCAACTCACAGAAATCAAGAAATTCATGCGTTCCGAAGCTATTATCTTCCGTAACGCCACCCCAGGTAGAATTGATAATCGCAGGTCGCTTTTCTCTTGGCCCAATTCCATCTTTCCAGTGATACGTATCGGCAAAGCATCCTCCGGGCCAACGAAGATTAGGAATGGCAATTTCTTTGAGCGCTTCGACGACGTCTTTACGGTATCCTTTGATATTCGGAATTTTAGAATCTTTGCCTACCCAAATGCCCCCGTAAATGCAATGGCCAAGATGTTCGGCAAAATGACCGTAAATATGTTTACTAATTTTATATTTACCTGAATCCACATTTACAATGAGTTCCGAATTTTCAACGGCAAAAACAATAGACGGTATAATTAGTAAATAGATAAAAATTGTTTTTATACTTATCATAATTACCTCCCTAAAATTAAACGCGGTATTCGAATCGGATTGGTTATGGAGAATAAACCTCACCCCTTCAGATACCGCGGTTTTTTCTACAAATTTTTATTGGCGTTTATTATTCCGTCGGCTCTTCAGTTGTTTCTGTGGCTGGTTCCTCGGTTGGCTCTTCAGTAGTTTCTACGGCTGGTTCTTCAGTCTTCTCTTTGGGCGCTTCTGTCTTCATCTCTGCTGCCTGTATCTCGAATTCTGTCTTTCCCAAAAGGGTTCCATTTTCAGCAAGCACTTCAACACGGCCTTTACCCAATCCTAAACCAGCAAGCACTTTGGAACTCCAGGTACGCCACGGAGAAGATTTTACCGACAAACTGACCTTAGATACTTCCTTATCCCCCATATACCATACATGATAAATCGATACTGCATCTGTAGCTCCCACAATTTTCGTAAAGCAGTAAATTTTCTCTAAATTATCAGGGAATACAGTACCTGCTCCTACCGGCTGCCTATCCTCGACAGCAGTACAAATCTGGATGTCTTCCAAAGTCAATGTCGGCGCTTCTGCCACAGCTGCAGTTGGTTCTTCCATCGTCTCTTCTGCCGCTTCTTCCTGCGCAAAGCAGACAACCGAAACAAACAGAATACTCAACAAAACAAAGAAAAAGCTTCTAATCATTTTTTCCTCCTTTTTCCTTTGTTTAAC
Organism: uncultured bacterium; assembly: GCA_964523975.1. Taxonomy (GTDB): domain Bacteria; phylum Hydrothermota; class UBA3072; order UBA3072; family UBA3072; genus JAFGHJ01. The sequence goes on from CAZGBM010000039.1 coordinate 2,252, forward strand.
ATAGTTAATTCTAAGTTATGAATTCAAAAAAACCATTCTTTTGAAATTAATTAAATCACTAATGGTTTCTAAACATGGGTAACTGAAGCAGTTAACTCTCTTCTGTTCTGCAATTTTTACTTTCGTCATTATAATAGAAAATTTATCTTTGTCAACCCAGGAAGCAGCCACGAAGACACAAAGACACGAAGATAACAGGACGCAGGTGAACGCAGATTTAAAGTATTTTTTTGTTGTTCTTAACTCGAAACAAGTAACTCGTAACACTGATTCACATGTAGAACATGTAGAAATTGCGGTTTTTATCTTTTTTTATTTACATTTCTATATTGACTACATGTCCTACATGTGCAATTTTCTTTATACCGCTAACTGACACCCTTTGTCATTTGAGTTTTTGTTTTTTAGTATTTAATTTTACTATACTATTGACATTTTTCACATATACTTTAGAATTCAATAATGAAAAGGGGTTTAAATTGATTGAAAAATTCGAATATACGCCGATTCTCGGATGGTCGCTAAGCAGATACGACACTTTCAAATTATGTCAAAGACAATATTTTTATTCATACTATCCGAAATTCGACTCTGATTATTCTGAATACAAAATAAAAGAACTTAAAAGCCTTACCTCAATTCCTCTTGCAGTTGGAATAATTACACATGATGTTATAGCCACATTACTTAAAAGACTCTTAAAATCGGAAAGCAAGGTTAACAGTGAACGTTTTTTAAATTTCGTAGAAACAGAAACCGAAAAATACTGTAAGAGCAATAAATTCTCAGAAGTTTATTATGAAGAAATCAAGGAAATAAATACAAAAGAACTTTTCTCTTCAGTAAAAAAGAATCTCGAAAATCTTCTTAACAGTGAACGTTTCATATGGATAAAAGAAAAGGCAGTCAAGAATAAACACAAATGGATTATCGAACCTCCGGGATACGGAGAATTCCGGCTTGACGGTATGAAAACATATTGTAAAGTCGACTTCCTCTTCCCATTTGACGAAAAAACATACATAATCGACTGGAAAACAGGAAAAGAAGACAGAAAAAAGCACGATAAACAATTAACGGGATATGTGTGCTGGGCTTGTTATCACCTGGAAAATAAACCCGAAAATTTCGCAGCAATTTCAGCATACCTCGACCCTACTTACAGGGAAAAAGAAAAGCAATTTAAAAACTACGAAATCGAAAATTTCATACACTCAGTTCAAAAAGAAACCGAAGAGATGCGTTCATTTTGTGAGGATGTTTCTGAAAATATTCCTGTCAAAAAGGAAAACTTCAAGAAAACTTCGAACGAGAAAATCTGCAAATTTTGTAATTACAGGGAGATTTGTATTTAGCCACAAAGGCACAAAGTAAATAGGACGCAGATTTTAAGGATTTTTTCTTGTTTAAAACCCATCCTCACAACCCAAATATTTAGACAGGATTAACAAGATAAACAGGATTTTTTTCGAATCCCCTCCACATCACAAACACTAAGAGGAACAACAGATTATACGAATAAACGAATAAAGAAAAAATTCTTTAACTAAGAACCAGGAACCACGAACTACGAACTGCTTACTACTCTATACTAACCACTATCTAAATCTAACTTCCACCGAATCAACCAATTCATAATAGTGAATTATAACATTAAGTACTGAATCAGCCTCGTTAGGTTCTGGCAATATTTCGTCAATCTTTAATTCAATATTTCCGTCTTCATCAGTATAATATACTTTTTCAAAATCTGAATTCTCTACCGTAATTTTCATCTTTTGTTTTATCAAAATTATACTATCCACACAAATAGTATCCCTTTTTATAAAACCTGGCATAATCTTAGTAAATTCGGATCCTTGAGAACTAGCCTCACTAATCATCGCAGCACCCAAAAGAGCAGAGACAAAAGATATCATACAACCATCTATCATCTTTTCATCTTCACCAGCCAAGCAATCAGCGGATCTTGCATAGCTGCATCCTCCAAAACAACCACCAAATCCAACCGCAGCGCCTAAAAGAGCCATAATATTCTCATTTTCTTCAGAACCATGCACATAAAGCTCCTCTAATTTTAAAGAATCTCTAACAACAGCAATATTCCTTATTTGCGAAACCAAAGAAAAGCCATTCCTTTCCTGCGTAACAACCTTAACATCCAGTTCGCTCCGCAACGGAGAAGACTTTCGGCTAACCACTTCCTCCTGCCTACGAATAAGATGATCCTGAGCACATTCGAATAAAAGAATAATAATAAATAAAACCATTATTTTCAAAGCTTTCATAAACGCCTAACCTCCAACGAATCAACCATATCTTTATAATGTATGATGAACTCGAGAATCGAGTCACTCTCTGAAGGTTCCGGGATAATTTCGTTAAATTTGAGATTAATATTACCAAATTCATCTGTGTAATAGACCTTTTCAAAGTTTTTGTTTTCTACAACCACTTTTACCTCATCAACGGATGTTACTGTGCTATCTATACAAATTCCATCTCTTTTAATATAGTAAGGTTCTGTTTTAGGATGCGAAAACCCGACTAAACCATCTAAGATGAAATACAAAGCTGTGATTCCGCCTACAACCCCATAACACCACGCCAAATGAAGATAAATATCATCAGAAGGGTCATTCATCCAAGCATATGCAGACATAGAAGACGCCAGCGCAGCACAACCCCCAATCGCACAACCAATTAAAATTTTTCTGTAACTGGTGTAATTGATTCTTTCACCAGTATCTTTTCTACCGAAACCATGTTTATAAAATTCTTTCAACTTTAAAGAATCTCTAACCCCAATAAAATCTTTAACCTGAATATTCAAAGAAAGTCTTTCATAATTTTGTTCAATGACTTTAACATTCAAATCTTTCCAGGTAGAAAGAATTTTTCGGTCAAGTAGTTCTTCTTCCCGTGAATCAAGATACTTCTTGCTACATCCGGATATTAAAACAAGAAGTAAAAAAATAATCACCATCCTGAAAACTATTTTCATTTTAAGTATTTAAACCCTCCCAAATTATAATGAGAACTTACAAACAACCCTCAATTTTGTCAAGAATCAGAAGCAATATATGAAAACAGTCCTTTCCCATAAACGATATTGACAAAAAAACACTTTATAATAATTTTATTATAATACTGAAAATAAAAATGAGAGAAACAAAAAATCTGTTTGATTTAAGATATTTATTTTATTTGATATTACTCTTATTCTTAACAATCCCTGGTCTCTCTGAATTTTACGAAAACAGTCAAACCTTAGAATTCGAACTCAACGTATTAGGATTTGAAGGAGGTAAGATAATTCATACAGACGCCGATAACCCTATTCACCTGTTAGGTGAATTTAGCTCTTTTGGCCTTGGCTATAAAATAGAAAATAAATTCGGTATCCGGCTAACAACAAAAACCGTGGAGCTTTTCCCATCGGGCTTTTCAGGAGACTATATGCTTGACTGTTCAATACTTTCCTTATATCTATCTTTATTTTTTGAAGCAAATGAAAATTCTTCTTTTTACCTCTCAGTCGGAGGAAATCACTGGTATGCAATTTATGATATGTATTACACTTCATCAGCAATAGGATTCAAACAAAACTTCGGCAACTTTGACAATTTAAGCATCTTATATTTCGGATGTGAATTACAATGGATAAGAATATCCGAATCTTCAATGAGGAATAATATCATTAGCTTTAATCTGATATTTGGTATAGGTAATATCAAAAAAAATTTCGGGCTGTAAACAATTGAGTTATAAGTTAAAACAAAAGAAAGAAACCAGCAAACAAAAAATTCTGTAAATCCTGTCCGAATAAAGGTTTCGGGTTACAGGTTTCGTATTTCGTGTAAAAAACTAAAAATTTATTTGTGTAATTTGTGTTATTTGTTGTTAAAAAAACTTTGTGTCTTTGCGTCTTTGTGGCTAAAATTTTTACTGGAAATTTTCCTTCATCCAGGCAGCCCTGCGACAAGCGGGACATAGAATCTTATACCAATCCTCTCTCAAAAACTCATCTGGAGTTTTCAATTTTCCTTCTTTCTCGGCAATACCCATTTGAGTATATCTTGCCAATATAATGGTAGGATTGGCAAAAGATTTCTCGGAAAGTTTGTCGCCAATCCAGTCGAGATGCAATTTCGTCGTTATAATCTCACCGCACTTTTCGCACAACACCAGTTCGTCCTCTACTTCCTGAATTGCCTCGCTTCTATCGAAAGTATTTTTAGAATATTTATTCGTATATTTAATACCCTTGCCGGTAGTACAGAGAGCTCCGCATTGACCGCAGAGAAGACACACATCATAAAGAAATCGCATCTTCCTGAATTTCTTTCCATCTTTTTCGTATTCCTCAACTTCAATAGCTCTGGCAGGACAGACTTCAGCACATGCACCACATCTAACACAGTCATTATCCTGGTATTCGGGAAAACCTCGATATTCGGGAATAATATTGGGCGGCTCAAAAGGAAATTTCGTTGTAAAAGGACCCTTCACTAAAGCCCTTATTGCCTCACCGAGTTCTCTGATTTTTGGTTTTTTTATCGCCATTTATTTTTCTCTATCCTCTTTTAATTTATCCACCTTGCTTCCTTCCCATAACTTAAATCCGCCTATATGAGAACCTCTTGCAAGTGCATGAGCCGCTGTCGGAGAAGTGAGCATCACAAAAATTATACAAATTAAAGCCTTAATACCACCAGCTGAAAACAAACCCAATTCAAGAAATACACCAAATAGTATAGCACAGGTACCAAGCGTAACCGATTTGGTCGCAGCCTGCAACCGATTGTAAATATCGGGAAGTCTAATAAGACCAAGGCATCCCAATAAATCGAAAGCCACTCCGACAACAACAAAACCTAAAGCAAAATTATTACTCATCGAAGCCTCTCCCTTCAAGGAACTTAACAAGAGCAAGAGTACCTACAAAAGAGAGTATCGACCAGGAAATAGCTATATAGAGATAAAAGTCTTTCTTTTCATGCGCCGCAAAGAGGGCACACATCCCAACGACAATAATTCCAAGTATGTCTATGGCTACCATCCTGTCAGGTGGTGTCGGTCCGACCATAACTCTGTAAAGACACATAAAAGATGCTATTATTAAAGCAACGAAGAAAAAAGTAAACATTATTCGAATATCCTCCTGAGCATTCTCTCAAATCTTCCTAAAATTATTTCTTTTTGAATCTCGGGATTATCGCTTGATACATTTATCCAGTGTACGTAAAAATCATCGTCATCAACCTCTACGGTTAAAGTTCCAGGGGTTAGCGTAATAGAATTAGCAAGTATGGTCTTTGCCAATTCACCGGTGAGATTTGTTTTAACCCTGACTATTCCAGGTTTAATAGGCAAATACGGGTTTAAAACACGATAAGCCACATCCAGATTGGCAAGGAATATATAATATACGAGATAAGGTATATATAAAAGTGCAAATAAAAAACGGCGCGGAGTTAATAACTTCATAACATCATCAGGGAAAAGCCTTCGGGTAAGAACCGTTACAAACAAAGCTACTAATATTCCAACCATAAGATCTTGCCTTAGATATGGAGAAAGATCTTGTAAATTCCAGGACCATGTCAGAAGAATCCACATTAGTAAGTATATCATAAATTGAGCAATTTTTTTCTTCATAAAATCTCCCTATATCCCCAGTACAGATGAAATATAAGCCATTTGATTCATTATTACACTCTGAGCCGGCGCAATAATATTACTTATTAGCCAGCCATTAAAAATCCCCCCAAGGAGACATAAAACGGCAAAAATAACAATAGGCATTAACATCAAAAAGGGAGCTTCTCGTACATCTTTCATATTCGGAGTTGGTTCTCCAAAAATAACATTTTTTTGAAATCGTAAGTAGTAAGCAAGAGTTAAAAAAGCAGTTAAAACAAGAATAGCTCCAAGCCATATATAACCGGCTGAAAAAGCTGCAACAATTATAATTAACTTGCTCCAGAACCCATTAAAGGGCGGTACTCCGGCAATCGAAAGAGCTCCTATTACGGATGCTCCCGAGGTAACAGGCATACTTTTCCTGAGGCCCCCAAGTTCTGATAAATTCCTTGTTCCGGTAGAAGTCTGGATAGCTCCTGAGGAAAGGAACAACAAAGATTTAAACACGGCATGATTTAAGAGATGAAAAAGTGCTCCAATAATAGCAAGCGGTGTGCCAATTCCTATTCCTACTGCAATATAACCCATCTGACTGATAGAAGAAAAAGCAAACATTCTTTTCATATCGTCCTGTCCAAAGCCCATAAAAGCTCCAACAAGCATGGAAATACTACCCATTACTAAAAGAATATTGGAAACAACGGAAGTCATTCCTATCATACTATAGAAAATTCTCATGAGTGAATAAATCCCAAGGACTTTAATCAAAACACCGGAAAGCATTACAGAAATTGGTGCAGGAGCAGAAGAATGGGCATCCGGCAACCAGGCATGGAAAGGAACGAGTCCTGCTTTAAGTCCAAAACCCAAAATAAATAGACCGGTCGCCATCAAAATCGCTTTATTATCAGCAAGTCCATTATCTATTATAAACCTGGCAACATCAGCCATATTAACCGAACCAGTAACCGAGTAAATCATTCCAATACCAAACAGAATAAATATAGAAGCAAGAGCTCCCAATATCAAATACTTAAATGAAGCTTCAAGTTCCTCTGCATCTATCCCATAACCCACCAGCGCATAAGATGCTATAGATGCAATCTCAAGGAAAACAAATAGATTAAACAAATCTCCCGTTAGCACTACACCATTCATACCAGCAAGCATGAACAAAAACAGAGTAAAGAATCTTAAGTAATCTTCATATTTCCTCATATATGAATATGAATAAATTACTGTAAGGAATGTCACTACGTTCACAACAAGCAACATAAGCTGGGAAAGATTATCCTTAACCAGCACTACTCCAAAAGGTGGTTTCCACCCTCCCATCTCATGAATAATTGTTCCTTTCCCCCAGATAGCGGCTAATATAAATAAAAGAGAAAGAGATGTAAGAATAGACCAGATCCTGGGGAAATATTTCTTATCAAACTTACCAACAAGCAACATCAAAATCGCACTGAATACCGGTATTGTCGTGAATAATGGCAATAAAACACTCATCTTTAACCTCTAAGCCTCTTTATTTCATCCATATCAAAAGTTCCATAACGTTCATAAAGTCTGATAGCCATTGCTACCATTAATGCAAGCGTTCCAAGTCCAATAACAATAGAAGTAAGAACAAGCGCCTGCGGAAGAGGATCGACAGCAGTGCGAATAAAAGTCGCCATATCCATATCTTTCATAAGAATAGGAGGAACTCCCGACTTCCGGAACCCAAGGAGTATCAGAAAAAGATTTACAGCATATTCCATTATAGCAACCCCAAGAATCTTTTTCACAATATGTCTTTTAAACACAAGTGCATATAATCCTATAATCAGAAGTACAAAATTCAAAAAGTACAGAGTCATTGTTCAATTCTCCTCGTTTTCATTCCTGGTAACCACTACTCTCTGAAGTATAGCAAGCGCTAAGAATACTATATAAAGACTCATTCCTACTTTCAGCATTATAGCCAGATTATAAATAATAATATGGCCGGCTGAAAAAAGCTCAAAAGGTGTACCCTTAGGCAGAAAATTAAACAGGAATGTGCCTCCAATCCATAATCCTATAAAACCCAATATTATAATAGCAAGTGCACCAATATCATCACCAACCGAACCCGCCACTCCTGATACCATACTTTCTACAACTTTCCTACCATAGGCCAGGGTTATCAAAATATAAGCAAGAGCAATCATTACACCACCCGGGAATCCACCACCCGGAGTTATATGCCCATAAAGAACCACATAAGCTCCAAATACCATCATAAATCCAATTATTAAATTAGTTATTGTTTTTACTATAAAAGTCATTCCGGATTGTTTTTTGCCCTTCATATTAATGCTCCCTGTCTATCCTTAAAAAATCCTTATCCTGTTCTCTCTTCCATCTCCTTAAGATTGCAAAAGCACCGCTAATAGAGACAAACAGAACCATTGCCTCACCAAAAGTATCATATGCCCTGAAATCAAGAATAACAGAGGTTACAAAATTGGTTGCTCCTACTTCTCTAAGTCCGTGTATAAGATAAAAACGAGAGACTCTCATCAAAGGTTCTCCGAACGAAGGTAGAGAATGAAACGCAATCCATGCAAACACAAGTATGATACCAACAAAAATTAAAGCTGTTCTGTTAGAAAAAACCGATTCTCCTTTTTCTTCAATAGCAACATTATCAACATTTACGGTCGCTCTTATCAAAAGTATCAAAGACAAAATCTCAACTATTACCTGAGTAATAGCTATATCAGGCGCTCCAAGGAAAAGAAACATCATTGATAGTGCAAATCCTACCGCGCCTATAGATATTACCGCCGAAAGCATATTCTTTATCTCTACGGTTACGAAAGCTCCTATTATCATAAAAACCAAAAGTAAATGTAATATAATTATCTCATTCATACCATCACCCTCTACCCATTAAAACAAACATAATTATCATTAAACCCAGAATACACCAGGACAAATAAGTAGATAGAACTCCATTATGCAGTTTTTTCAAATTTTCGACTATCGCCTTCCAACCGGTAACCTTAACAATATTATAGATATCGTAAGTACCCTTGTCTCTGTCTTTAAGATATGTACCAATAAACGGAAGTTCAAGAATTGTAAGATATAGACCGGTTCCCGGAAATCTTCTTTCTTCAAGATCCAGTCGCTCACCGCCCATAAATACAGGCTGTTCTCTGTAATCGAATACTTTTCCTATAAAATAGAGTATAATCCCGATTACAAGACCAATAATTAAAGCTACTGTTGCTTGATATGGATTCCATAGTGTATTAACAAAGCTTAAACTTGAAAGAATTTTAAATATCGACAGGTTTGCAAATATATTAAATTCCATAGGCACAAAGAATAGATTTACCGTAAATGCGGGGAAAATCCCGAAGAAAAGACAAAGAATGGCTAAAACCGCAATCGGGATTGTCATAAATAAGGAAGGTTTTTTGACCTTATCGAAAATAGTTGAAACCCCCCCGAAATAAACCGAATAAATGACTTTCAGGAAAGACGCAAGAGTAAGCGCACTTCCGAAAATTGCCAGAATTAAAAACAACGGTTGGCCGGCGATTAAGACACCCTGATAAACCATCCACTTGGAAGTAAAACCATTTAAAGGCGGAACTCCTGAAATCGCAAGCGCAAGAATCAAATTGAAAATCATCAAGGACGGCATTTTTCTATATAAACCACCTAATTTCTCCAATTCAGTTGTTCCTGTTTCTTTTTCAATAGCACCGGCACAAAGGAAGAGTCCTCCTTTATATATTGCATTATTCAACATATGAAATAACCCACCTAGAATTCCAATAGGATTTCCTGTTGCGATACCAAGAACCATATATCCGACCTGACTTACCGCGTGATAGGAAAGTAATTTTTTAAGATTATGCTGTATAAGCGCCATAAGAACTCCGACAATAATCGTAAAGGCACCTATAAACATAACAACAAAACTTAAAATAGGTTCTACATTAAATAATTTTAACATCGTTATTGCTAAAAGATAAATTCCGAGAAGCTTATCAAGAGAACCAGGTATAAAAGCCATCATAGATATTGGAGCTTCTTCGGAAATCGCAGGTATCCAGGTATGGAAAGGTATAGCCCCTGCTTTTGCAAGAGCAGCTACAACAAAGCAGAAAAATACAAATTTAGGAAGTCCGCCTGAAGCAGTAGAGATAGAAATCAAATCAATATTAAGAACACCTACATTTATCCAGACATAAATCACTCCAAACATGAACAAAGCATCTGCAAACCCAAGAATGATATAGGTCTTACGAGCTGCTTCGGAAATTCCTTTACCACTACCCAAATTAACATAGAGAAAGAAAGTTGCAGTTACCATTTCCCAGAAAATCAGCATGAATAATAAATTCGCGGAAAGAAATACACCGGATGCTCCGGCAAGAGTCCAGAAAAAATATGTCATGAATTGATTATCGCCAGTTTTGACTTCGTTACGGGAACTAAAAATATAAATAGAAATCAAAAAACCGAACAGATAAGTAAATAAAAGCATGAAACAACTTATCTGATCAACTTTAAGCATAAAATCAGCACGATAATTCAAGAAATTAAGTGATAATAAACTTTCTATCGTACCTGTTAAATTAAATAAACGGTACGAAAGAAAAAGAAGATACGCCGTTACACCAACCGCTATCAATTGCTTAAATTTCTTCGACCTGGGAACAACCAGGGTAAAAAGCCCAGCAAAGAACGGCAGCAAAATCGGATATATTAATATATTATCGAACATCATATCTCCATATTATAAAGAGGCGGAACTTTACCTAACTTTTTCATAATATCTCTGGTTTTCTCAACGCTCAATTTCAACAACTCTTTTTCTCCAAGAATCTTCTCATTATTGTTTTTGTCAACGACAGCAACCCTCTCGGTACAGCAGTAACAGGGATCAATAGAAGCGGTAATCAAAGCAACATCGGCTATTGTTTCGCCCTTACAAGAGGCTTTGAAAGTCGGAAGATTATTAAAAGTTGGGGCCCTGACCTTATGACGATAAGGCATATTTGAACCATCACTTCTTACATAATGAAAAACTTCCCCTCGCGGAGCTTCATAGCGACCGCATCCTTCTCCGGGAGGCACTTCGCTTATATCCGCATCGATTGCTCCACCCTCTGGAAGTTTTAAAAGAGCCTGCTTTATCAAAGAAATCGATTCAAAACATTCAAGAAGGCGAACCACACCCTTGCTGAAGACATCACCGTCTTTCTGAACAATAACATTCCACTTAAGGTCTTTAAAACCGTCGAGAGGTTCATCATGTCTGGCATCCCAGGGTACTCCGGACCCACGAGAAGTGGGGCCAAGAGCGGAATAAAGAATTGCATCTTTTTTCTTAAGCACACCGATGCCTTTTAGTCTCTTATGTATTACAGGGTCGTCAAGAATCGCATCTGTAAGCATCCTGGTAGGTTTTTCTACGTCAACAATATGTTCCAATGCATAATCTATTTGTTCCTTATTGAAATCCCTTCTGACGCCGCCTGGTTTAAACATGGCGTAGTGATTTCTATTACCGGTCAATTTTTCGCATATCTCCAGAATCGTTTCTCTGTACTTCCATGCCCACATCCAGACCGTATTATATCCGATAAAATGCCCTGCAAGTCCAACCCATAAAAGATGCGAATGCAATCGCTCCAATTCACAAACAACAACTCTGATGAGCTGCGCTCTTTTAGGAACTTCACAACCAACAAGGTCTTCAACAGCCAGGCAATAAGCCATCGGATGAGAAGTAGAACAAATCCCACAGATCCGTTCCACAAGATACGGAACCTGATCCCATGTCTTCCCTTCGGATAACTTCTCAATACCTCTGTGATTGTAACCTATCTCGACATCAAGGTCCACGACCCGCTCACCTTCCACATAAAGTTTAAAGTGCTCAGGCTCCTCAAGGAGCGGATGATAAGGACCCAGTGGAATTATTGTCTGTTTCATATCCCCGACCTCTCATAATCATAATCTTCGTCAGTTACATCGGAATGCTTAAAACTCTTTCTTAAAGGGTACTTGCCTTTCGGAAAAGAATCGGCAAGAATAAGCCTTCTCATGTCAGGATGCCCTATAAAAGTAACTCCAAGCATTTCATTTATTTCTCTTTCTATCCATCTAAAAGCCGGTATCTTTTTACCTATGGATTCAATTTCTAATTTGGGATAAGGAATAAGAGTTTTCACATTTATTATCATATTTTTGTCTTCTCTTGCTAAATGATAAATTATTTCTATACCCTCTCTCATATCCATACCGGTAGCTGTGCAAAGTTTGCATTTGTATTTAAAAAACAAATATTCTATAACCTCAGGAGCCTTTTTTGGCTCTACTCTTATATATATCCTGTTAACCCTGGGCTGGACTATATCTATTATCTTCCCTTTTAATTTGCCTTTCAAATCTTTCATAACTTCTTTAATCATTAAACAGCCCCCAATCCCATAACTATACCTTCTATCATCGCCTCCGGCTTAGGAGGACAGCCCGGAACATAAACGATTTTGACGTCCGGGTCTATTTCTCTCAGCACCTTATCAACCGGACCAACAATCGAGTAACTATCTCTGAATATACCGGAAGAACATCCGCAGGAGCCAAAAGCAACAACAAGACAGGGTTTCGGAGTCTGTCGGTAAACTTCAAGAAGCCTGGGCTTTGCATGCGCATTTACCGAACCACAAACAAGCAGAGCATCCGCATGCCTGGGGCTCCCTACCAACTTTATGCCGAACCTCTCAACGTCATATCGGGGAGTCAGAAGTTCTAAAACTTCAATATCGCAGTTATTACATGCTGCAGTTGATAAGTGAAAAACCCATATAGATTTCTTAAATGCTTTTTTCAAAACATCCATTTAAACTCCAAAATGAGCAAGAATACCTGCCAGAATCGCAGCTCCACTCATCCAACCCCAGAAATACTTCATAGCCTGGTCAATTCTGACCCTGGGATTAGTATTTTTAATCAATATGAGCAATACGACAATAAGCAGATACATTAAAATACCACCAATAATTCCCTTACCCCAGAAAAGAATAATCAAGAGTATAGGTAAACCAAAAAGCATTATAGCTTTACTTAACTCGTAAGCTGCAAGCACTCCGCCGGAAAGTTCCATTAGAATTCCCGAACCGAGCTCTGTTTCCGCTTCCGGCAAGTCAAACGGAACTCTTCCAAGTTTTGCCTGAGTACAGGATATTGCAACGACAAAAGCTATAACCCCATACCAATTCGATATATTCGACCCATTAATCCTCTGCCAATCCATAATAGTCCGAATCGAAAAACTACCAGCTTTCGAAGCTATCATAACAATAACAATAATCATAGGCAAATCGTACGACAAAAGTAATTTTATCTCTCTGGACACCCCTACTGAACTTAAAGGATTACCGGAGGTTGACCCAATATATATTAGAGCTATCGCAGGAATTGCAAATAAATACCATACAACTATTATATCTCCAATAAAACCTTTACTCATATTGAAATAAGAAACACAAAGGATTGTGACCCCAAGAGTAGCAGAAGCAAGACCTAAAAGAGGAGCAAATATAAAACCTGAACCGAAAGCTTCTTCCGGTACGATAACCTCTTTATAAAGTAACTTACCTATATCTGCAAATCCCTGATACCACGGAGGACCCTGTCTCCATTGAACTCTGGCAGAAACCTTCCTGTCAAGCCAAACTGTCAGAAGACCAATTATAGAAGCAAATATAAATCCGGGAAAGATTAGATAATAAAATAACAATTTCATAATCTTCTCCAGGGTTTTGCCTTAACTCTAGCGTCCACTCTGTCCCTCTCTTTCTCATCTTCATAAGATATCACTTCGAACGAAAGAGCTCCGCTTGTACATGTCCGGACGCATCTCGGTTCTTCTCCTTCCTCAAGCATATCGAAACAAAGGTCGCATTTGGAAATAATATGACGAACTCTCTTGAATTCAATAACACCAAAAGGACAGGCAATCGTGCAGGAAAGACATCCGATACACCTAAAATTATTGTGATATACCAGACCGTCTTTACGTTTCTCTAGAGCCTCCACAGGACAAACCGCAACGCATGAAGGTTCACTACAATGCTTGCAATGAAGAGGCATATCTATAGTTATATCGAAGTTCGAGCGCGCAAGACAGAATTTATCCGAATGGCTCTCGTAACAGGCAATATCACAGGCATGACAGGAAATACATCTGTCTACGTCAAGTACAATTCTTTTCTCGCCTTTTGCCTTCATTTTACTATCCTTGCCTTCTCTGCTCCCGGAGATATAATACCATCTTCATCAGGATTGGCAACAAATAATTTTCTGCTCTGGGAATAATGTACCGGAACGGCAATTACATCTCCCCGTACGTCAAAAGGCAAATTACTGCAATCTTCAATTGCGAAAACAGAAGAACCGCCGGCTGTTTCAATGGTTATCTCTTTTTCAAGCGAAAGTTCTTTAATCTTATCGGGATTAATGAACACATAAGGTCTTTCCTTCCCTTGGTTCCATTTCATTCTTTTAGTTATTTCACCGCTACCGTGATGAAAAGGCAAACCGATACCTATAACGGTAAAAGGAAACTTCTTATTGACTAAATCAGCCGGCTCTTTTATATTTTTTTCTTCCATAAAAGGAATTGGTTTTGCACTCGTAACCCCGGCTTTAACTTTCTTTCCGGTAAATTTCGATAGGAACTTGCTTATAAAATCGCCATCCGATATGGAATCTCCGACCGGAGTAACCCCTTCTCCTAAATTTACCACTTTTTCCTCGAGAGAAACGACCGAGCCTTGCTTCTCGAAAGAAAAAACCGAAGGAATAAAACACTCAGGCGAACCGGAACCCTTAAAGAAATATGTAGATAATACAAAATTCAAATACCCGAAAATATTTTCAAAATCCGGAATAAAATCGAAAGGATCTCCTCCCAGTACGATAAGACCTTCTAATTTCTTTTCTTTCAAAGCATCCATAATTTTTTTATTGTTAAAGTTACCGATAATCCTTCCGACTCCAAGAGAATTTTGACCGATTGGAACAACAGCAAATTTGCTTTCTGTAATCTCCGAAATGCGAGAAAGTTTTGCAACGATTCCGTAAGGATTGTTAAAATGCCCATAAATATTGGAAAAAATAATTTGCCCGTTTTTCGACTCTTTAAGTGCCCCGGCAATTTCTTCGATCTGGCTATCGGAAATACCTACCTTCGCCTTATCCAACTTCAATCTCTTTTCTCCTTCAAGTTGCGAAAGCAGAACCGAAAGAAAATATAACATATATCCCGGTTTTATAGTAAAAGAGCGAGAGAAAAGAGAAATTCTGTTACCAACAATATCAAGCGAAATAAGACGATTGCCTCTTTTCTTATTACGGGCATCAAGTATTGGCTTTGCGAGAGTAGGCGAAAGCGAAAAAACATCTCCGACTGCGAGCACCAAGTCGGCTTCACGTAGATCATCAAAAGAAAACTCGTTTTTTACGGATAATAAAGCTTCATCCTCAAAAGGGAAAAGCCCCAAATACTCTGTGTTCATCTCTTCGGAAAGTTTTTTTGCAAGATAAGCTTCTTCAAGAGTATGATTACCGCTTATCAAAATCGCGATATTATTTTTTTTCTCAATGATTCTCCTGAACTCGGGAATACAACCCTCTATTGCCTGGTCAACCGAGCACACTTTACCAAAAAGTTCCGCCTGCCTCAAACGATAAGGAGAGTTTAAAATTTCGCACGTGAAATTGCCTCTCGGACACAAACCTCTTCCGCTTTTTCCGTCATAATAAAGTTTAAACAGAGAATCTTTCCCGAATAGCGCTGCCCCGTCAGAACCTCTTTTCAGTACAATATCGTCCTGGACGGAGCAGAATGTACATTTTGTCCTATATTCATTGACAGAAGACATCCGGATAATCCTTTATATCTGCATAACACATATCGGGACCATCTTTGCAAAGATAATACGGTCCGATATTACACCTTGCGCATTTCCCAACGCCACAGCTCATTCTCCTGTTCATGGAAAGATAAATTTGCTCCGGTTTAAAACCGGATTCGAGCAATTTGAATGTCACAAATTTCAGCATTACTTCCGGACCGCAGGAAACAGCATAAGAATTCTTAATATCCACTCCGATTTTATCAAGATAATTTTTTTCGAGAAGACAGGTCACAAGACCCACTTTATCTTTCCATTCACGGTGAGGCTTATCGATAGTCAAATTGACGGAAACCTTCTCCCTGTTCTCCCATTTTTCATATTCATCCTTAAAGCACTGATCGATCGGACTTTTAGCTCCGTAACAAATATAAATTTTTTTAATTTTTTCTATTCTGTCAAATAAAGCGTAAATTAAGGAACGCAGAGGTGCAAGACCCACACCTCCTCCTATAATCAAAATTTCCTTACCCGAAAATTTATCCAGAGGATAACCTTTTCCAAAAGGACCGCGAAGACCCAGCTTATCCCCTACCTTAATATCTTCATGTAACACATCCGTTATTCTCCCAGTCTTCATAATGGTTATCTCCATCTCATTAACATCACCGGGACTAGAAGAAGGAGTAAACGGCGCCTCTCCGACTCCGGGCACGGATAGCTGCATAAATTGACCGGCTTTGAAACTCATTTTTTTATTCAACTTAATACGATAAGTCTTAATAGTCGGGGTTTCCTCTTTTATATTACTTACTGTAGCCTCATGAGAATAATATATGTTATCCATTTATTTTTCCTTTACCGGGTAAGCGCCGGCAATGACTTCGCGCATATCTATATCTCCAAGACAATTCTCGATGCAACGACCGCATCCTGTACATTTATAAACACCAAACTTCTCATAAAAACGGAAAAATTTATGATAATATCTATTTTTGAACTGAGCTATATGCGAAAAACGAGGATTCATTCCGCCCGCCATCTGTGAAAATCCTTTAAACTGGCACGAATCCCATACCATAAATCTATTATACTTTTCAGCTTTTACCCCTTCTCTATCAAAAAGGGTAAAACAATAACACACAGGACAAACATTCGTACAGGCACTACAGGAAACACAGGTGCTGCCTATATCCCAGCCGGCATCAGAATCAAACGCTTCCGAGGCCAAACGGTGACATTCAGAAAAAGCTTTCTTGAAAATCGAATTTTGTTTCTCCAATTCTCCTACCACTTTTTCTCTTGTCTTATTCTTTTCTTTAATTTGATTCTCTTTAGCTTCAGGAAGAGAAAGCTCTTCCAGAATCCCACTTCCCACCTCACTTCCGCTTTCTATTAAATATCCACCCTTAATTTCCGACAGGTTAATATCAAATCCTTTTTCAGGATAAGGTGAATACCCCATAAGATTACAAAAACAACTATCACAGCAATAGGTACAGTCCGAAGTTACCAGAATCAAAGATTCTCTTCTTTTTTTATAAAAAGGGTCGACAAAATCATTGTCTTCGAGAAATACTTTATCAAGAATGGGAAAAGAGGCAATATCGCAAGCCTTAAGACCGACAAGGACCTTCTTTTTATCCGTATCTTCGATATTACTCCAGTTCTCATCCTGGTAATCCGCCACCTTAAATCGGACGGGCAGAACAAAAGACTTAAAATTATCGAAAGCCCTGAAACCGGGAACCCGATAATCCGCCAGGGTATCTTTTCGTATTTCCTTTATAAATATTCGAGCTTCGGGATTCCTGTTAGAAGCAACTTCCGCTTCGGTCGAGGCAAAAACCCTGCCATATGTCAACAGTATATCCATCAGATTCTTCAATCTTGAATCACTCAAGAAACAAACACTCATTCTCTTTATTTTAATACCCCTTTTGTGATTTAAATCACTAAATATGCGTATATGTTATGCGTCAGGAATCATTTGTCAACCCCTGTTTTTGATTTTATTTTAATATTTATAACGCAGATAAAACAAAATAAGAAAGGACTCGGAATTCTGGAGCAGGAAGCCCTCCCCAACCAGAAATAGATTTAACCACAAAGACACGAAGACACAAAGGAAATTAGGACGCAGATAAACGCAGATCAGCAGGATATTTTTTGTTGTTACTAAATCCCAACCCCTAAATCCAAAATCCTAAATATTGCCACGGATTCACACGGATAGACA
>CAZGBM010000040.1:0-19978 GCA_964523975.1 uncultured bacterium
ACCTGTGTTTATCCGTGTTAATCCGTGGCTATTCTTTTTTCTTTTTCTCTGTGTACTCAGTGTTTTTTTCTTTTGTAACACAATTATCTCTCTGTGTCCTCTGTGGTAAATGTTTTTTTCTTTTTGAATTTTGATTTGTATTTTTCCATTTTAATATTTAATTTTTACATTTCAGCGACTATACAGCACTATATTTTTTCTAAAATATAGCGACCTGCTCTCAAATCTATAAGTGCTACTAAAAACTAGTCCATTTGTTTTCTTAAAAATGTCGGTACATCCAGATCTTCGATTACTTTTTTATCCCTCATAAAAGCCGAACTATCGAAAATTTCAAGATTTTCTTTTAATTTATTCAACTCGCTGAGACCGTCGAATTCCCTTGTAGTTGAAATTCCTCTGAAATCGATTTTATCTATCTCGTCTCTTTCCGGCTCTCCGATACCCGTAGCAATCAAAGTAATTTCTGCCTCTTTTCGATTTTCTTCAAATACAACTCCCATAAACATGTCATTATCTTCATTCTCGGTTGCTCCAACGGCTTCTCGTATGACTTCCATGGCTTCTTTCATTTCCTTCAAAGTAAAGTCTTCCCTGTCAACTGTAAAATTAACAAGCACTGCTTTTGCCTTCGATATATCCGTATCCTCGAGCAGAGGCGAATTAATAGCTCCCTGTGCAGCCTCCAGAGCCTTGTTTTCGCCGGTAGCCTGTCCTATTCCCATCAAAGCTTTTCCTCTTTTAGACATTACGGTTTTTACATCCGCAAAATCCAGACTCCAATAGGCGTCTCTAAGTAGGAGTCCGCTGATGCTTCTTACCGCTTTCATTAACACATCCATCGAAACTTCACTCAAAGCTTTCGAAAGAGCCATATTTCCCATACTCATCAGTCTATCGTTAGGAACAACAAGTAAAGTATCGACAACAGGAGAAAGGTCTTTTATTCCTTTTTTAGCTCTTCTTATCCTGCTTGACTCATAATAAAAAGGTGTCGTTACGACCCCAACAGTCAAAATTCCTTTTTCTTTGGCAAGAGAAGCAATAACAGGAGCTGCTCCGGTACCGGTGCCTCCTCCCATCCCAGCGGTTATAAACAGCATATCAATATCCTCGGTCAAAACCTGCAATTTATCGATATTTTCCTCTGCAGCTTTTCTTCCAAGTTCCGGATCCCCACCTGTACCCCTACCCTTGGTTGATTCTTTTCCTATCTGAATTTTATCTGTCGTGGGTACCAGATTCAAGTCCTGGACATCCGTATTTACGGCCCAGAAATCCACACCGGACATGCCCGCTTCCACCATGGTGGTAACAGCGTTTCCTCCGCAACCTCCCACTCCCGCAACTCTAATCTTAGCCGGACAATTAGTTTTACCTTTAGATTTAAACATTAAGCCTCCTTTTTAAAAAAACTCTTCAAACCACTGATTCATTCTTTTTAAAACGGAATCAAACATGCTTTTTCCCTGAATTTTTCTTAAATTATCACCCGACCTTTCCGCACCATATTTTATAAGACCCACCGATGTGGCAAAAGCCGGGTCGCAAACCGCATCACGAAGACCAACAATCTCCTCGGAAGGTACACCCACTCTGACCGGTAAACCAAATATATCCTCCGATAGTTCCGTAATACCTGCAAGCTTGGCGGTCCCACCGACCAAGACTATCCCTGCGGAGAGCATTTCATAAAGCGGGTCGCCGCTGAGCTCTCTGTGAGCCAGGGTCAGTATCTCCTCCACCCTGGGTCTTACAATTTGCTGCAACAAATCAACAGTAACCTGCTTATCTCTTAAACCCGATATACCCTTTACGGAAATCATTTCCTTTCTTTTATCTTCGGTAAGTTCTTTAACCGTCGTATGTTCAATTTTTACTCTTTCCGCCTCCGTATGGGAACACCTGAGTCCCACACCGATATCGTTCGTAATATTTTCACCACCCAGACCAATAACGGCAGTTTTCCTCAGACTACCGTTGTAAAAAACAGCCAGATCGGTCGTGCCGCCCCCTATATCGATAAGAATAGCGCCCGCTTCTTTTTCGTCATCGGATAGAACAGCGTATGAAGACGCAAGAGGTTGAAGAACTATATCGTTAACCTCATACCCGGACTTGTTGACACATTTGCAAATATTCTTGGCAGAAGTAACCGCTCCGGTCACAATTACTACACTCGCTTCCAATCTCTGGGCAAACATCCCGACCGGGTCGTCTATCCCTCCCTGCCCGTCCAGCACGAAATCCGTGGGTATAATATGAATTACTTCCCTCTCTACAGGCAGAGCCATCGATTTTGCACCTTCCAAGACCCTTTCAACATCTTCGCGAGTAACCTCATTATCGGGACCCGTAACCGCCACAACTCCCCTACCCTGTATATTTCTTATATGGTCTCCCGCAATTCCGGTAAATACACCACTGGCCTCCTTGCCCGCCATCATTTCCGCTTCCCTCATTGCTTTAAGTATGGACTGAACCGTCTTGTCTATGTTTATGACAATACCCTTGCGTAATCCCTCCGAAGGATATCTTCCCACACCTATGATATTGACCTTCCCTTCTTCAACTTCAGCAATAACGGAAGCAATTTTCGTTGTACCGAGATCAAGACCCACTACAATATCATTTTCCTCAGCCAATTCTTACCTCCTTAAAATCACCATATTCTTAAACCTAAAATCAAGCCTTCCTTTAAATCGATTCTCTTTATCGTTCTCTAAGATACGTTTCAGTATCTCGCACTTCTTTTCAAAATCGCCATCTCCCCATATAACTTCAAAATTCGAACACTTTGTTCTCACTTCTCCGGACTTTATCTGCATCTTATCAATGGTAAACGAGTTCATCATTTTAAAGATTTTAATCGCTTGCAATACTTCCTCTCCCGGAACCCCCTGTTTCACTTCGACTTCAGGCAAAGAATTAACTTCATCGGTATAAAAAACAAAACCTTTCCTATCCATCACTCCTGTGCCGGTACCTGCAATTCTTACTACCGGCACTCTCGGGTTAACCTGAATCCTGAGTTTACCTAAAATATTCCTTCTCATACTAACAGATTCTACCCAGACAATGGATTCAATGGATTTCTTTAACTCCTTTAAATCATCTAATTCTACTTTCTTAACTATCTCTCCGATTTCATTCTTCCTTGCTTCCGAAATTTCCCGAACATAACTTATGTGTGCATTTCCGACAGGAAGAGAAAACGGGAATATTTTATATAAAAAATATATCAGCAAGAGTACCAATATATAACGTATTTTAAATCTGAATTTCTTTTTCTTTGCCAACTACTTTCACCTCCAGTTCCAAATCAATTCCAAAATTTTTCTTTATCTTATCCCTTACCAACCTTACAAGCTCAATAAAATCCCTGGAAGTGGCTTCCGGATCAGTCAAAAAATAATTGCAATGTTTTTCCGAAATTCTCGCACCTCCAATCTTCATCCCCTTGCATCCGGCTTTCTCAATTAATTCTCCCGCAGAAGAACCCTCGGGATTCTTGAAAACCGACCCGCAGGTACCTACCACAGACGAGAAAACAGGCTGTCTTTCCTTCCTCAGTTTTACTACCTCTTTAATTTTCTTTTCGATATACTCTTTTTCTTTTCCGCTCAGGAAAAACTCCACCTCAAGTACAATCTCGCCTGAAAGACTGGATTTTCTATAGTCAAACCTCAAATCTTCAACTCTAATTTCTTTCCCGTCTCTCAAAACCTTAACAGCTTTTATGTAATCACCTATTACGCAATCAAAAGCCCCTGCATTCATAACAGCTGCACCGCCAACACTTCCGGGAATACCAGCCAGCGATTCAAAACCCGAAAGAGAAGATTCTCTGGCAATATTTATTACATCATATAAACCGGCTCCCGCCTCGGCAACCAGTTTAGCATCGCAAACATCGACTTTTTTCATGTTTGCCGTACTTATGACAATACCAGAAAAGCCGTCGTCGGAAAAAAGCAAATTAGACCCCTTACCCATTATAAAACTCGGAATCCCATCTTCCCTTGCAAAAGATATTGCTTTAGAAATATCTTCAGCATCAGCCGCCATAAGAAAATACCTCGCCTTCCCCCCTAAATGCAGAGAAGTATGATAGGATAGAGGTTCCCCTAATAAAAGTTTACCTTTTGTTTTTAATCTCATCAAGCATATCCTCTGCAATTTCATATATATTACCCGCACCAAGAAAAATCACCATATCTCCTTTCGAAAGATGGGAAATAAGGAACTTCGGAATTTCTTTCCTATTCTCGACATATTCTACATCCTTGTGTCCGAAATTAATGCATTGTTCTTTTATAATCTTGCCGGTAACACCGGGTATTGGGTCCTCGCGCGACGGATAAATATCTGTAATAATCACTTTATCTGCCTGGAAAAATGCCTTTCCGAATTCTTTCTTCAGTAATATCGTTCTTGAATATAAATGCGGTTGAAATACCGCCACTATTCGTCCTTCCCATCCCGCTCTTGCGCCGGCAAGAGTGGCTTCAATCTCTCTGGGATGATGAGCGTAATCATCTATTACAAGAATTTCCTTTTCACGTCCTATTTTTTCAAATCGCCGCGCTATACCCTTACATTTACTTATTCCTTCCTTGATACCATCCCAATCGACTCCCATCTCCCGGGCAACGGAACAGGCTGCTATTGCATTAATTACGTTGTGTTTACCCGGCAGATTTACTTTAATATTTTCTATCCTGTCCCCGTTCGCAATAATGTCAAAAGAATGGACAAAACCTTCTCTTTTTAAATTCAATCCTTTCACATCCGCATTGGGAGAAAGACCGAACGTCAACACTTTTCTTTCTATTTCCGTCCTGATGGAAAGAGAAACAGGGTCATCCATCGAAAGGTGGACGGCCCCGTAGAACGGGACAGAATTGGCAAATTTCTTGAAAGTATCCTTAATATCATCAAGGTCTTTATAGATATCAAGGTGGTCGGCATCTATATTCGTAATGACTGCCACAGTGGGAAATAGTTTTAAAAATGAACGGTCGCTTTCGTCAGCTTCTGCAACAAGATACTGGCTCTCTCCCAACCTTGAATTATTTCCGGCACCTCTTAGAATTCCGCCTACAACTACAGTGGGATCCAGTTTACTCTCTCTCAAGATCGATGCGATGAGAGAAGTAGTCGTGGACTTACCGTGAGTTCCAGCAACAGCTATAGAAAACTTCATCCTCATCAACTCGGCCAGCATCTCGGCTCTTCTGCTGATAGGTATTTTCTTTTCCCTGGCCTGTTGCAATTCGACATTGTCCCTCGATAAGGCAGAGGTATAAACAACGACATCCGCATTCCCGACATTATCCTTATGATGAGGTACCGAAACCTTAATTCCTAAATTTCTAAGCCTTTTGGTATTTTCGGACTCTCTCTGGTCGCTACCGGTAATTTCAAAACCCATATTAAAAAGTAATTCGGCGATACCGCTCATTCCGATTCCGCCAATGCCGACGAAGTGAACCTTTTTAAACCGCCCGAACATACCTTAAAATCCTTTCAGCTACTTTTTCCGCCGAAGCATATCTATCTACAGTAATTTTATGACCGTAAAGTTTTTCTACTAATTTCGGAATTTCTTTCACATTCACTTCTTTTTCTCTTTTAATTATTATATTATTTCTATCAAAGGCAAGTCTTTTTGCGTTAAAAAATTGATGATCTCTAAAAGCATACGGATACGGAATCAGGATAGCCGGAATCCCGAGATTTTCTATCTCCGCAGTGGCTGACGCTCCTGCTCTCGAAATAATTACATCACTCACGGAATAAGCAAGGTCCATTCTATCTATGAACGGGAATTGGCGAACACACTCAAAGTCGGTTTCTACTTTAAACTCTCCTCTCTGAATAATAAACTGCCAGTCTTTCTTCATCAAAGGTATCAAATCCTCGGAGAGTCGAGCAAGAAATCTCGCACCACGGCTTCCCCCTATTATAAGTAGCGTTTTTTTTCCGGCTACAAGAGAAAAATAATCGATTGCTTCTTCATAATTTCCTCCCATCAGGTTTTTCCTGACCGGAATGCCTGTGACAATTTTTTTCTTTCCGCCCAGAGACGGAAACTCCCCTTCATAAGGCAAAAACACTTCCGTAGAAAATCGGGAAAGTAAATTTACGGCTTTTCCCGGCTTTGAGTCAAGGACAAGAGTAAAAACCGGTAATCTCATCAAAATTCCAGCCAGACCAACAGGTAATGAAGCAAAAGCTCCCGTGTGAAAAACCGCACCCGCTTTTCTCCTGGATATCAACCATACCGAAAAGAAAAATCCGGGAATAAAGCGCAAAACAAAAATAATTTTGCCTATCAGGTTTTTACCTACCCAGCCCACAGTCGGGAATAAAAACATATCTTTCATTTTGACAAAATCTTTCTCAAGCCCTAAACTGCTTCCTATATAAATTATTTGCCCCCCTCTTCTCTCTATTTCCGAAGCCACTGCGAGAGCCGGATAAATGTGGCCTCCTGTTCCCCCACCCGATACGATTATGCTTTTTTTCAATCGAGACAATAACACCTCCTGCCATATAAGCCATTACGAGAGCAGTACCCCCGCTGGATATAAAAGGCAACGGTACACCAGTAACAGGCACAATACCCAGGGATACGTAAATATGAATTAAAGCGTAAATTCCTAAAAACGAAACCAGTCCTAAGCCCAACAAAGAAGTATATTGATCGGAAGCCCTTAAACTTGACCTTATTGCACTTATGAAATACACCACAAACAACGCAATAATAATAAGACATCCTGCGAAACCCAACTCTTCGCCAATTATCGAAAATATAAAATCGGAATCGGGCAAAGGTATATAAAAGAATTTTTCCATTCCGCTGCCCAGACCCAGACCCAAAAAACCACCATGAGAAATAGCCTGGACAGCAGCCGTCAACGACTCATTATTAACGTGATTGGTTATTCTGCTGATAGCATATCCTTTATGACTTATAAAAAACACTCCGAAAAGCAACATCGTCGCAAAAAAAGCCGCCACTTTTCCGTTATCGGTACCATTCAAAAATAACATTACCGTACCAATGATTAAAGTAAGAAGAGCCACGGAAATATCGGGCTGAATAATGATTAAACCCATAATAAGAGAAATAATAAAAATCGATATTCCGAAATCTCTTTTTTTGGCAAAAAATACGATGAGAGCAAATTGTGCAAAAATAGAAGGCTGAAAAGAAAATCTCGTATTAAAAACCCGAATTGCCAGCCATCTTCTTGCCCCATTTATTTCCAATCCATAAAAATGCGTTATTATAAGCAAAAAAATTGCAAATACAATAAAGAATAAATTGAAGTTTTCCCAGAATTTCGGTTTTATTTTAGAAGTAATAAAAAACATGGTTACTCCAAAAACAAATATGATTAATTGTTTGATAAAAGGAAGCGGTATCACACTTTTATAGACAGAGATACCCGAACTCGCCGAAAAAACCATAACGAGTCCGAAAGCTCCAAGCAATAAAGGAATGACCTCTACTAATCCTATTCTTATTCTCTTCCGCTTAACCATAAATTTCATTCACCACTTTTTTAAAAATATCTCCTCTTTCTCTGAAATCATTGAACCAATCAAAACTTGAAGCACCGGGAGACAGAATAACTCTATCGTAATTTGAATTTAAAGCTTTTTCAACCGCATCCCTCATAGAAGAAGCTACCACCCAGTCCCTAAAGCCTATATTCTTTAAGTTCCGGGCAATCAATTCGCTCGATTCTCCGATAAGAACAACGAATTTAGCCAATTTTTTAATCGCTTCAACAATTGAACCGATGTCATCAACCTTTGTTCTCCCGCCAACAATGACACATGAATCAGGAAAACATTCAAGAGATTTAACAAAAGCAACAGGATTGGTACACATCGAATTATTAATCACCCATATATCGCTTCTCTTTAAAACTGTCTCCATTCTGTGCTCGACTCCGGGAAATGAACGAATTCTTTCCCGAATACTTTCCCAGCCCATATCTATGATATTAGCAATGAGCGCTGCAATCATTCCATCTTCTATAAATGCGTCCCCCGGCATAAATAAATCATTTTTACTGAAAATTTGCTTATCTTTTTTATCTTTCACGAAAGCAGACCCGTTAAAATAAATATCACTTTTCCGGCTCAAAGAAAAATATAAACTTTTTGAACGTAGATTAAGCGAAGATAGATGCTCGTCATCTTTGTTAAGTATAGAATAATCCTCCCGGTTCTGATTCCTGAAAATATTTAATTTTGCTTGCAAATATTCTTCGAAATCCGAATGTCTATCCAGGTGGTCGGGAGAAATATTAACGATCGCAGCTATCCAGGGATGAAAATTTTGAATTCTTTCCAATTGATAGGAAGAAACTTCCGTAATTGTTATGGAATCGTCCCTACTTTCAGAAACGAGACTGCTCAAAGGTTCTCCCGGACTTATGTTTCCGCCAATAAGGACGCTATCACCAAGAAACTCTTTTAGTATATGATAAGCCATTGCCGCTGTCGTGGTTTTGCCATTTGTACCGGTAATTGCCACAATTTTCCCTTTTATATATCTTGAGGCGAACTCTATCTCTCCGACAATCGGAATCCCTTTCTCCCTGGCTTTTAAAAGTACGGGGATATTCGAAGGAACTCCGGGTGAAACAACAAGCAATTCCATTTCAAGTAATTTTTCGGTATGCTTACCCGATTCATGAGGATAAGGGACAAGCGAAAGATTCTGGCTCGAATCGCTTACAAAAGGCGTCTCACCTAAATCCTCTATCAATTTTGAAACTGCCTTTCCGCTTCTACCGTAACCAATAACGCCAATCATTATCTATTCCCTTATCTTATTTTCAGAGTACTCAGTCCGAGTAAAGCGAACATAATGCCCCATATCCAGAACCGTATCACCACTTTTGATTCCTTCCAACCACTCAACTGAAAATGATGATGAATGGGAGCCATCTTAAAGATCCGTTTACCTGTCGATTTAAAATAAGCAACCTGAAGAATAACAGACATCGTTTCTATTACAAAAACACCTCCAATAACAAATAACAAAAATTCATGCTTCAGAAGAATTGCTATCAAACCCAGTATCCCGCCAATAGCAAGAGAACCCGTATCTCCCATAAAAATTTCCGCCGGATGTGAATTGAACCATAAAAAACCAATAGCTGCGCCTACAAACGCGGCACAAAATACCGTTATTTCTCCGCTTCCCGGAATATAAAGTAAATTTAAATATTCTGCAAAATTAATATTACCTGTAACGTAAGCAATAACTGCAAAAGCCACGGCTATGATACCGGATAACCCAATGGCGAGTCCATCCATTCCGTCCGTTATATTGACTGCGTTTGTCGTTCCTATTATAACCACAATAATGAAAGGTATATAGAAATAACCAAGGTCGATAAAAATGTTTTTGAAGAAAGGCGCTGTTGTCGATGTTTCGTAACCGCCCTTAAGAGGAGACACAATAAACATAAAACCCAAAAAAACGGCAGGAATGATTTGTATCACTATCTTGCTAATAACGCTAAGGCCATCGCCTTTTTTACCTTTTATATAATCGTCATAAACTCCAAAACCTCCCATCCAGACCGTAATACCTATAAGATAAAGAATAAAGGGACTTCTTATATCAGCCCAGAGCAAAACAGAACCCAGGAGAGAAATTATAATTAGAAGTCCACCCATCGTAGGGGTTCCTTTCTTTTCACCGTGAGTCTTTTTTATCCATTTAGAAATTGATTCGGTGAGAGATTTTCTGACAAGAAAAGAAATAAATTTTCTTCCGAATAAGAGCGAAATCAAAAGCGAAGTAATAGCTGCATAAGCGGAGCGGAACGTGATATATCTTAATAAATTAAAAACAATAAAATTTTCCCTCAAAGGGGAGAGCAAATAAAACAATTATCCTCCTTCAACGACTCAATCAATGTTTCAAGTTTTAATGCCCTTGAAGATTTAAACAAAATCGTATCGCCTTCATCGATTATTTCTCGAAGTATCTTAAAAGCCTCCTCTTTATTGCATGCAAATCTCCCTCTGCCAAAACCCTCGATAAAGCCCTTGGCTTCTTCACCAATGGCAACCAACTCGTGAATTTTAAATCTAATTTTTTCTCCAATATCTTTATGAATAGAAAAGCTATCTTTTCCCAATTCCAGCATCGGGCCAAGTACAATTATTTTTTTTCCAGGCATAAGAGAAAGAAAGGAAACGGCATTCAAAAGAGAATCCGGATTGCTGTTATAAGTATCATCCACAACGTTAAAATTTCCGATTCTCTTGATTTCCATTCGGTGAAAAGCTTTTTCTACGACTTTAAGTCCTTCCTGAATATCTTTTTTTGAAATTTCATAATAAAGAGCGACGGAAACGGCAAGCATGGCGCATCTCAACATTCCGAGGCTCGGCAAATTAATCCAAAAATCCATTCCTTTAGCAGAAAAAACAGTACCATCAACCGATTCTTGCAATATTTTAAAAATAATATCGTTGCCTTGCGAGAACCCCACTTTAATAACTTTACATCCGTCAATTTCACGAAGCAACGGGTCATCTCCATTTATAAACAAAGGACCTTTAAGCCCTGTGATAATGTCTGTTTTTTCTCTAAGAACTCCTTCTTTATCTTTGAAAGTCTCAAGGTGAGCGGACCCAATACCCGTGATTACTGCGATATCGGGTTGGACTATTTCGGACAGTCTTTTTATTTCTCCTATTTGATTTGTCCCGAATTCCAGGATAGCTATTTCTTCATTCTCCAATCTGAATAAATTTAAAGGAACTCCGATAAGATTATTGTAATTTTTATAGCTGACCAGCGTGGAATAAACTTCACTGAAAATAGACCCCAGAAAATCTTTTGTCGTGGTCTTTCCGTATGACCCCGTAACCGCTATGGAAAAAACATTCGTTTCTTTTTTATAATAAGAAGCTAAATCTCCCAAACCGGCAAGCGGGTCTTCAACTAAAATAGTTTCTTTATTTTTTACTTCATTCATTGCAACGGCTGGAAGATTTGATTTTTTAATTGCCTCTTCGGCAAAATCATAGCCATTAAAATTTTTCCCTTCCAAGGCAAAAAACAATTCATTCTCTTTGATGGTTCTCGAATCAACCGAAATTCCACTCAGAGTCCTATTTTTCAAGCCCTTATTGCCTATATATTTACCACCTAATACATCGACAATCTTTTCAAACTCTATTTTTCTCACGTTTATAAAATTCCTTTACGCACTTTTTATCTGAAAAAGGAAACCTTTTACCTTTTATCTCCTGGTAATCTTCATGCCCCTTCCCTGCAATCAGTACAAAATCGCCTTTTTTTGCAACGGATAGAGCTCTAAAAATCGCTTCCTTTCTATCTTTCAATCTAATGGTATCTTTTTTCTCAATACCTTCAAATATATCGTCAATTATATCGTCAGGTTCCTCATCTCTGGGATTATCCGACGTAACGATTATCACATCCGAAAGTCCCGAAACTACAGCCCCCATTAACCCTCTTTTTCCTCTGTCTCTGTGCCCTCCCGCCCCGAAAACCGTTATTACTCTTGCCGGTTTATACTCTTTAAGCGAAGAGATAACGGAAGATAATGCATCGGGAGTATGGGCATAATCAATAAAAACCGAAATTCCCCGAGGAGACTCCACTCTCTCAAGCCTTCCCGGAGGAATAGGTGCCCCGGCTATACGTTCTTTAATTTCCGAATCGCTTAAATTCTCCAAGATACCGACAGTTGAAGCGGCAAGAACATTCCAGGCATTGATACTTCCTACCAAAGAACTAAAAACTTCAATATCTCTACCCAACCCCTCAATTTTCAAATAAAACCCTTTTCCCGAATCCTGCACAAAATTCCCTTTAACATTACCTCTTTCAAAACCAAAAGTTACTACCTTAGATTTGGAATTCTTGATGAAATACGGAGCATTAGGGTCATCAGCATTTATCAAGGCTATTTTATCTTCTCCCAGGTCTTGGAAAAATTTCGCTTTAGCAGCGAGATAATTCTCAAAATTCTTGTGGTAATCTAAATGGTCTCTGGTAATATTCATGAAAATAGCATAATCGAAATCGATATCCGAAACTCGATCCTGGTCGAGACCTATGGAAGAAACCTCGAGAATAGCAGTTTTTACACCCCTTTTGTAAGCTTCGGCGATTTCCCTCTGCAACAAAAGGGGTGAAGGAGTGGTGTTTATAGCTTTTATGTTACCGCTAACACCCATATACTTAACCGTACTAAAACAAACAGAATTCGGGAAAAGAGAAGAAAGGAGGTAAGAAGTAGTAGTCTTTCCGTTAGTTCCTGTAACGCCCATAACTTTTAACTTCCGAGTAGGATTCCCATAAAAATTGGAAGCAATTCTGGAAAATGCTTTTCTGGTATTCGGAACAAGAATATAGGGTATCTCTTTAGAAATTTCTCTTTCCAGCAGAATAACACAGGCTCCCTTATCCAGCGCCTCTTTATAAAAATCGTGCCCGTCAAAATTTTCTCCCTTCAGAGCCGTAAAAAGGTAACCCTTCTCGACCGAACGAGAATCATCGGATATACCGGTAATTTCATTTACTTTATCCGTTCTTTTTGCAACTTCAACACCTTTTA
The DNA here is from genome assembly GCA_964523975.1 of uncultured bacterium. GTDB lineage: Bacteria > Hydrothermota > UBA3072 > UBA3072 > UBA3072 > JAFGHJ01. The sequence goes on from CAZGBM010000040.1 coordinate 12,636, forward strand.
ACAATTCATCAATTAACATATTATAAAAATCTTTCCCTATAACCCTTGTGCATCACAATTTTCCTTGCTATCTGCCTAAAAGCCGGGCAAGCGGTCTCGGAAGCATAATAGGAACCTCCGATATTATCAATAAAAACTCCCAAAACAAAATCCGACTCAGGATAAGGGAAAACACCAATAAATGAGGAAACATATTTCCCTTTTACATAATTTCCATCTTCAATCTTCCATGCGGTTCCGGTCTTTCCGGCTACAGGAACAAGTGAAAAAGAAGAAGCAATCCCGGTTCCTTTCTGAGTTGCATCGTAAAGGATATCAAGTAAGGTTTTGCAACACTCCGAACTCCCGACTTTACGAATAACTGCTTTCTTACTTCTTCTCACAACCTTACCATTTCTGACAATACTTTTCATAACCCTCGGCCTGAGAAGAATGCCTCTGTTTGCCACAGCCTGATAAGCCATTAACATTTGCAGTGGAGTTACGGATACCCCTTGACCAAAAGACACAGTAGCGAGTCTTATATCTCGATTTTTGGGAAGATGAGGTAATTTCCCCGAATATTCTCCGGGTAAATCTATACCGCTTTCGCAACCCATACCAAAAAGTCTCGCGGTATTATAAAATTCTTTTTTACCGATTTTCTCACCGACCGCTATAAATCCAGCATTAGAGGAGTAAACCATTGCTTCTCTAAAAGAGTATGCAGAATGCGGGTGATCATCTTTAAAAAGTTTTCCTCCAAAATAAATGGTGGTAGAATCTACCAGTGTGTCGGAAATAGGGAAACCTTCTTTTATATAAGCAAAAGCAGGAATTAATTTAAAAATAGAACCCGGTTCAAACTCCCACGAAGTACACGCATTAAGTCTCCATCCCCTATCAGGATTAAACTCAGGTATATTAACCATTGCAAGAACTTCTCCTGTCTTCGTATCCACACAAATGCCCATAACCTGTTCGGCGCCTGTCTTCTCTTTCAGTATTTCCAATTCTTCATTCATAATTGTTTGAATATCAAGATCGATCGTAAGATAAACATCACAACCCTCTCGAGGTTCCCTGTGCTCATTTTCAGACCGCTTGAGAAGACTAATACCTGAACGTCGAGGCACTTCCAGGAAGTGAGCCCAACCATCCTCTCCCTTAAGAATGTCTTCATATTCACTCTCAACACCGGATATCCCTTTCCTTTTCCAGTCGAGAGCGCCCAATAGAGTTCGCCCCAGAAGGCCGGAAGGATAATATCTGAACCACTCCCTTACCGCATACACACCCGGAATATTCATTCCCTTCACAAGTGAATCGGAAACTCCACGGGCTATTCTTATAAACTCGGCATCTTCCCTGAGAAGTTTTGACAGCCTTTCCTCACTTCCAAAAGAACAATCGGAAAGCTTCTTTGCAATCCTTTCGGGATTCTTAATCAAACTTTTTTTTGCATAAAGCGTAAACATCTTTAAATCCGTAGCAAGAATTCTGCCTTCTCTATCCAGAACGCTGCCTCTTCGCGATTCTATCTGGAGCAACCTCAGTTGCTCTTCTGCAGTATGCTTGCTGATTTCTTTGGATCTAATAACCTGAAGATAAAAAAGTCTCCCAAATACCAATAACCAGAGAGAAACGAATAGAAGAACCAACACTCTGGTTTTTCCTTTAAATAAGTTATTTCTCATTTTTATTACCCATAATATTAAAATCTTCTATCTTAAAAATCTCGCCTTTCTCAGGATATCTCATATTTAGAATTTCCTTCGCTCTTTTTTCAACAAAACCGGGACTCGATTCTCTTCTCCATTTTGAACTGAGCACCATAACATTTCTTTCGATATTCTGAACCTCTCCGGTCAAATTTGATATCTTTATATTAAGCGAGTTTACCATATTCTTTTTCAAAACGTGAAAAAGAAAAGGTAAAATAAGAATTAATATCAAAATCAATGTTCTTAACGTTTTCACTTCTCGAAAACCCTTAAATGCGCACTTCTGCACCGAGGATTACGTTCAAATTCGAATTTGGTCGGTTTTACCGGTTTTTTAACAAGCGGCTTCAAATTCTCCTCCCTTGCTTTCTTACAAACCAATTTTTCTTCCTCTCTATGATAAGTTATGACAACCAATCTTCCTCTTTTTTTTAAAATCTTTGAGGCAACTACAATTCCTTCCTCTATATTTCGGAATTCATCATTAACCGCTATCCTCAAAGCCTGGAAAACTTTGGCAAGATGCTTGTGTCCCTTTGCCCTCGGAACAGATTTTCGCACTAAAAGAGCAAGCTCTCCAGTTGTCTCGGGTTTTTCTCTTTTTATTTTCTTTCCTATTATTCTTGAAAACCGCTCGTCTCCGTAATGATAAAGAATATCCGCTATCTCTTCTTCGTTCCATCCTTCAACTATATCCGCTGCAGTCATACCCTGTTTTCCATACCTCATATCGAGAGGACCGTCTTTTCTATAAGAAAAACCTCTTTCAGGATTATTCAATTGATAAGAAGATAAACCTAAATCAAAAAGAATTCCGTCAACCTCCTTATCCAAAAACCAGTCCATATCTTTATAGTTGCCGAGAACGAGCAACGACCTTTCTTTGAATTCGGATAATCTTTCGGAGGCGATTTCAACCTGACTTACGTCAAGGTCAAAACCAAGCACAAAAGCGTTGGAATTTTGCAGTATAGCGAGAGTATGCCCCCCACATCCGAGGGTAGCATCGACATAAACGCCATCCTTTTTCCACACAAGATAATCAATAACCTTATCTACCATCACCGGCAGGTGTATACACATATCTTTCATTACATTCTCATTACATACCAAGTTTTGAATACAATTCATTTATATCGCTACTTTCCTTGGAATATTCCTTATAAACAGCAGGCGACCATAATTCAATCTTATCGATAGCCCCTAAAAAGAAAACCTCATCTTCGATTTTCGAATAGTCACGAAGTTCCTTGGGTAGAACCACCCTTCCTTGAGAATCCATCGAAAGGAGCTCCGCCCCATAGGAAAAAGCCCTGATTGCCTCTCTTATACTTTTCTGAGAATACCTCCTATTTGAAAGCTCCTTAACGAATTCATTCCATCTCGATAGAGGAAACAGCAAAAGAGAAGTCTCGAAACCCCTTGCTATATAAAAACTTCTCTCATCTTCCTCCGTCAAAACAGACCGGAACTTGGCAGGAACGAAAACCCTGCCTTTGTGATCTATCGAATATACCTCATTCCCAATAAAATACATTCTCTCCTCCTCGCCTTTTAACACATCCCCACTTTTCACCACTACTACCCACTATTATAATCAATCCATCCGTTTTGTCAAGGGTTTAAGTTATAAAAAACAATATTTTCCCCACCTGTTATACTACCATTAATCCATGCCTCTTTTGAAGAAAAATACGAGGGTTAAATATTGTCATTAAGGGGGTTGCGAAAGTCGCAAAAAACGATAAAATTTAACTTTATGCCTGTATCTGACGAGGTTATAAATCAAATTAAAGAAAGAATAGAAATATCTAACCTCATTGGAGAGTATCTTTCTCTACGAAAAGCAGGTAAAAACCACGTTACCAATTGCCCTTTCCATAAAGACGATACTCCTTCATTTTATGTTTCTCCGGATTTAAACATATTTCACTGTTTTGGTTGCGGTAAAAGCGGAGATGTTATTACATTCGTAATGGAATACGAAAAAGTCCCTTTTATGGAAGCTGTCCGTATTCTGGCGGAAAAAGCCGGTATAGAAATAGGCAAGTTTGAAGGAAAGAACGAAATTTTATATTCAATACACAATTTTGCGGCAGATTTCTATCATAAAGAATTACTTAATTCTCCCGAGGTTCTCAATTATTTAAAAAAAAGAGCCATCAGAACGGATACCATAGAAGAATTTAAATTGGGTTTTGCCCCATACGGAAGCAATTTCTTACCAAAAGCGAAAAAAGAATTCAAAATCCAGGATTTGGTAAAAAGCGGTCTCGTAAAGAAAAGTAACGGGGGGGTAAAAGATACCTTCTTCCTGCGGCTTCTATTTCCGCTCTTTTCCTCTTCAGGTAGAATTATCGGCTTCGGAGGCAGAAGACTCAGCAAAAGAGGTCCGAAATATCTTAATTCACCGGATACACCTATACATAAGAAAGGCAAAAATTTTTACAGCTTATGGCATACCAAAGAAGAAATAAGAAAATTAGAGAAAGTCATACTTGTAGAAGGATATTTTGATTTCTTATCCCTTTATCAAACCGGATTAAAGAATGCCGTTGCCTGCCTCGGAACTTCTTTGACTTCGGACCAGGCGGAGTTAATCTCACGTTATGCCAGAGAGGTGATTCTTTTCTTCGACGAAGACGCCGCCGGACAGGCAGCAACACTCAGATCTTTAGGTATGCTTCTTGATGAAGGAATAAACGTAAAAATAGCGGAAAGCGGGAAAGGTAAAGACCCTGACGAGATAATAGGGAAAGAAGGCAAAGAAAACTTTGAAAAATTACTAAAAGAATCAAATGATTTTATCGATTGGATGCTTGACAGGATAAAAAACAAATACAAACTTTCTTCACCCACGGAACTTACAAAAGCTATAGATGAAATCGCTTCAGTACTTGAAGCAATCAAAGAACCTTCGAAAAGAGAAATATATGAAGATTTTATCGCAAAGAAACTCGCAATCAGCAGAGAATCGCTGGACAGAACCAGGGCAAAAAAATCAACGATAATTCCTCAGAAAAAAACGGATATAGAGGAAAGAGAAGAACACGAACTATACCTCATATATGCAATGTCAAAAAACCCCGAAATAAAAGATTCTGTTTTCTCCATCATAGATGAAAATCATATAAAAAATCCTCATCTAAAAAAATATTTCAGATTACTAAAAGAAGGCTCAGATTTGAAAATCAAGGATATTATAAACTCTCTTCCTCCGAATTTTGTAGATTACCTGATGAAAAAAAGTGAAGAACCCGTAAACTCAGCCATCAACTCTACAATAATAATATTATTAAACGAAATAACAAAAGAAAAACAGATGGAATACCAAAAATTCAGAAAACAAGATGAGGATTCGGTAAAAGCGGCATCTCTATTAAAAGATATAAGTGAACTTGGCACAAAAATGCAAAAACTTATAAAGGAAAGTAATTTTGGAAGATAAAAATCTCGTGTGGTCGGAAATTTTAAATTTCATGGATAAAGACGGAAACATCTATCTCGATGAAGTGAAAGAAAAACTGAATATAACCGAAGAAAAACTGAACGAGATCTTAGCCGAAATAGGAGATGAGAAGGAAGAAGCATCGGAAGAAGAGGAAAAAAATCTAAAATACGATACCGATTCCGACAAAATTTCCCATTTAGCTGTAGACCAGCCCATGAAACTCTACCTCCGCGACATCGACAGTATTTCCTTGCTTACAAAAGAAGAAGAATATGAAATTGGGAAAAAACTGGAAAAAGGTCGTACAACGATCTCGAGATACCTATTTAGATCTCCTCCGGTAATAGATAAGTTTTTATCCTATAAGAAGGAAATCGAGCAATCATCTTTTTTGATAAAACAGTTCTTATACCTGGACACTCATAAATGGGATGAAAGTTACGAAGGGCATAAAGATAAGAAAATTTTATTCAAAATAATGAAACGTATCGAAAAATGGAAATCAAAAATGGTCCAGTATAAAGACGCATATCTTAGAACCGGAAAACAGATATATAAATTTAAATACAAAAGATATGAAAAAAACATAATCAAATTTATACTAAAGCTAAGAATACAAACTCCGTATTTGAAAAAACTCATGCATTTACAGCAAGAAATACACGACAATTTTAAGAAAAAAGCAGCCAACATCAGAAATCTGAGAGAGAAATTCAAAAATGCAAACTCCGCAAAAGAAAGAAAAAAATTAAAGAAGGAATTAAAGGATTTAATCAAAGAAATTAAAAATTTTCAGTTTAAGATTCATTCGGACTGGAAAGAAGTCAATTATATAAGCAACTCTGTCAAAAAATGGGAAAAATTCTTCTATCAGGCAAAAAGAGAACTCATCGAGGGAAATACTCGTCTGGTCTTCTCTATCGCTAAAAAATACAAAAAAAGCGGCGTCAGTTTTATGGATATAGTTCAGGAAGGTAACGCCGGTTTAATAAAAGCTGTAGAAAAATTCGACCATACCAAAGGTTATAAGTTCTCAACCTACGGCATCTGGTGGATCAAACAAGCAATAATAAAGACTCTCGCCGAACAATCCGATTCCTTTTCTATTCCTACTCACACATTAACTCTTATCAACAAAATAACAAAGTCACAAAGAGAATTTCTTCAGAGAAACGGTATCAAACCCACTCTGGAGGAAATTTCCGAGAATATCGGAATTTCAGAAGAACGGATAAGATTTGCTCAAACTTTAGGCGATGCAACAAAATCACTGGACGAGCCGGTTTCGGAAGACGGAGAACTTATCTACGCGGATATAATCGCAAAAGAAAAAGCACCTTCTCCAGCAAAGAAAGCCATGTTGACATTGTTAAGCGAAAGTCTTTGCGAAATTTTAAATAATACTTTATCCCCCAGGGAAAAAAAGGTATTGGAACTCCGCTATGGACTGGTAGACAGAGAAATCAAGACCCTTGAAGAAATCGGATTGATGTTCAACGTTTCACGAGAAAGAATAAGACAAATAGAAGAAAACGCTCTAAACAAACTAAGGAAAAGCCCGAACAAAAGAAAATTAAAATCCTTTCTCTCTATGTGGGAATACGAACCGTAAAAACAATATCTCACACAAAGACACTAAGAACATAAAGTCCCTACACACGACCCTTTATATTATGTTTGTTTCAAATCCGACCCCACAACCTAAAAATTTAGACAGGATTAACAAGATTAACAGGATTTTTTTATTGTTTAAAACCCACCTCACTACACCAAAATTAATTTCACACGGAGACCACAGAGCCCACAGAGATTTTAAAATTTTGCTATGTTTTTTTACACGAAACACAAAACCTGTAACCCGAAACACTAATTGCACATGTAGAACTTGTAGTTTTTCTTATCACTGATTTACCGATCCACTAATTCACAAATACACCGATTCGAAGAATCAATTAGACAGGATTAACAAGATTAACAGGATTTTTTTGTTGTTTTCTCCCTTGAACCCTTGAAACCTTGAGCCCTTACCCCTAGAATTTATTTAACAACGAATCACACGAATAGCACGAATGTTAACTGTAGTTTATAGTTACGAGTTTCGAGTTAAAAAACAAAAAAATCATTTGTGTAATTTGTGCTATTTGTTGTTAAAAAATGGGGTGTTGGGCAAAAAATAAAAAATTCTGTGT
>CAZGBM010000041.1:0-11147 GCA_964523975.1 uncultured bacterium
TATCCGTGTTAATCTGTGGCTAATTCTTTTTCAGAATTTCTTTCAAAAATTTCCCAGTATATGACTTTTTGACTTTTGCGATTTCCTCAGGGCTGCCTTCCGCGACGAGCTTACCGCCTTCTTCACCGCCTTCGGGTCCGAGGTCGATTATCCAGTCAGCACATTTAATGACGTCGAGGTTGTGTTCGATAACCACGACGGTATTCCCCATATCCACAAGACGCTTCAATATTCCCAACAGCAGACGAATGTCGTAAGCGTGTAAGCCGGTGGTAGGTTCATCCAGAAGGTAAAGAGTATCGCCGGTAGCTACTTTGGAAAGTTCTTTTGAGAGCTTTATTCTCTGAGCTTCGCCTCCGGAAAGGGTCGTGGCTGGCTGACCGAGCTTTATATAACCTAAACCCACATCCTGCAGGAGTTTTATTTTTTGCTTTGCTTTTGGTATATCACCAAAAAAAGAAACAGCCTCATCTACCGTCAAATCGAGAACATCCGCTATGTTCTTTTCTTTGTATTCCACTTCAAGAGTTTCTTTTTTAAATCTTTTTCCCTTACAGGTTTTGCAGGTAACATAAACATCCGATAGGAAATGCATTTCTATTTTCTTCTGTCCCTGTCCCCAGCATTCTTCGCATCTTCCTCCCTCAACATTAAAAGAGAATCTTCCTTTATTATATCCTCTTACTCTCGAAGCAGGTAGTTCCGCAAAAAATTCTCTTATCGGGTCAAAAGCTCCTGTATAAGTTGCGGGGTTCGAGCGCGGAGTTCTGCCTATAGGGCTCTGGTCGATATTTATAACTTTATCAATATTTTCCATTCCCTCGATAGCTTTATGAGGAAGCGGCAGGTATCTTGAACCGTGAAAAGCTCTTGCGAGAGCTCTATATAAAATATCTATCAAGAGCGTACTCTTACCGGAGCCCGAAACTCCGGTTATACAAACAAAGCAGTTCAGCGGTATTTCTATATCAATGTCTTTAAGGTTGTTGCCGCCGGCACCTAAAATTTTAATGGTTTTCTCTTTTCTCTTTTTCTTTCTTTCTTCTGGTATTGGGATTTTTTCTTTACCGGAAAGGAATTTGCCCGTTATGGTTTTGCTCTCTTTTTTCAAATCCAGAGGAGTACCCGAAAAGACGACTTCCCCGCCTTCAGTTCCTGCTCCGGGACCAAGGTCTATCACCCAATCCGCGGATAAAATGCTCTTGAAATCGTGTTCTACCATAATTACAGTATTGCCCATATCCCGGAGAGATTTCAGAGTCTTTATCAGCCGTAATATATCCCGCTCATGGAGCCCTATCGTCGGTTCGTCGAGTATGTATATAATTCCCACGAGCCCCGAACCAATCTGAGTTGCGAGATGAACCCTCTGGGCTTCTCCTCCTGCGAGCGTCAGGGTTGGCCGTTCCAGAGTCAAATAATCCACTCCCACGTCTTCCAGAAAACGCAGACGATGAAGAATTTCCGGAATCAATTCGGAAGCGATTTTCCGTCTTTCGTCATCGAATTTAACGCTCTCGATGAATTTTCTGCCTTTAGTGATATTCATTCTTGCTATATCGTGTATGTTTTTATCCTTTATCTTGACGGATAGAGCCTCTTTCCTTAAGCGCGCTCCCCCGCACTCGGCACACGGAGTTATCACCATATATTTTTCTATTTCGTCTCTTATCCAGTCCGACTCCGTATACTGGTGTCTTCTATCCAGATACGGTATTATCCCCTCCCAACCGTAGTCACCATAAAGGATTATTTCCTTTTCTTTTGTGCTCATATCCTTCCATGGAACGTTTAAGTTCAAATCGTGTTTTGATGCAACACTATTTAATTCCCTGAAAAACCCCCCTCTCGGCTCGCCTATGGGAGCAATCGCGCCTTCAAGAATCGACAGCGAATCGTTGAAGACTATATCTTCCGGGTCTATTTCCATTTCCGTCCCGATGCCCTGGCATTTCGGGCAGGCTCCGTAAGGAGAATTGAAGGAAAAGAGCCTGGGGGAAATTTCGGGATAGCTTATTCCGCACTCCGGACAGGCAAATTTTGTTGAAAATATTATGTTCGAATCCTTATCTATATCTCTCAATATCAATATTCCGTCTGTTTCTTCCAGAGCGGTTTCCACGGAATCCGCTACCCTGCTTCTTATTTCTTTTTTCACCTTTATCCTGTCCACCACTATTTCGATGTTGTGAGCTTTGTTTTTATCAAGGTCAGGTATCTTCTCTATATCGAATATTTCCCCGTCTATTATAACCCTCACGTATCCTTTTTCTCCGATTCTTTTCAGTTCCGTAGAAAAAGTTCCCTTTTTGCCACGCGCTATCGGAGCAAGTATGTATAGCCTGGAACCTTCCGGATAGGTTAGAATCCGGTCTACGATTTCGTCCACGGTCTGCGAACTAACCAGCCTACCGCAATTATAACAGTATACGTTCCCCGTTCTCGCAAACAGGACGCGGAGGTAGTCGTATATTTCTGTAACGGTACCCACGGTAGAACGAGGGTTTTTGGAAAGTTTTCTCTGTTCTATCGAAATCGTGGGCGAGAGGTTCGTTATAGACTGGACTTCAGGTTTATCCATTACGCCGAGGAACTGGCGCGCATAAGCAGAAAGGGATTCGACGTACCTTCTCTGCCCTTCGGCATAAATCGTATCGAAAGCAAGGGAGGATTTGCCCGAACCGGAAATGCCGGTTATTATTACCAATTTATCACGCGGTATCTCAACGTCTATTCCTTTTAAATTGTGAATAGACGCTTTTTTGATTTCAATATTTCTTTTCATACTCGGAGACTATCCGGGAAACTTCTTTCGGGTCTGCTTTGCCGGAGGTCTTTTTCATGACCTCGCCTACGAAAAAGCCTATCAGTTTGTTCTCTCCGGCTTTCAAGCGAGCCAGCTCTTCGGGGTTTTCTTCGAAAACCTCCCTGACCACTTGTTCTAAAGCAGACGAGTCCGATATTTGAGAAAGATTTCTTTGCCGGACGATTTGTTCAGGCGTTTTCTTTGTCTTCACCATTTCCGCGAGCACTTCCGCGCCCGCATTTCTTGAAATTTTTCCTTTAAGAACCATTTCTATCATCTCCGCAAGATGTTCGGCAGATATATCCGGTTCATTGAGACTGCGGTAATCTCTGACGAGCCATTTGCTTATTTCTGCAGGCTCGTTCAATATTTTTAAGGTCTCCTCGAATAACTTAGAAGTTTTTTTCGAATTCGAAATTGTTATCGCATCTTCACCAAGAAGACCAAGCTCGATATATCTCTCTGTTTTCTCTTCCGGCAATTCCTCCAGACCTTTTTCGATTTCTCGAATCCGGTTCTCGTCTATCAAAAGCGGGGGCAAATCCGGTTCAGGGAAATACCTGTAATCCGAGGCTTCTTCTTTTAACCTCGCCACCCGGGTTTTTTCCGTTTTTTCGGAGTAATGTATCGTTGCCTGCTCGACTATTCCGCCTTTTTCAAGAATACCTATTTGACGTTTGATTTCCGAGGTAAGGGAATTTTTGACTGCCCGGAAAGAATTGAGATTTTTAACTTCGGTTCTTGTGCCTAATTTTCCTTTTTCTTTACTGACGGAAATGTTCGGCTCGCAGCGGAATTCTCCCTTCGCCATCACGGCGCCGGAGATTCCTGTGGACTGCAGTATTTTTTGAAGTTTTTTCAGATAAGCCACAGCCATTTCCGGCGAATCTATATCCGGTTCGGTCACAATTTCTATTAAAGGAACACCTGAACGGTTGTAGTCGATAAGAGAGCAATCTTTTTCGTGCATCGATTTAGCGGATTCCTCTTCGAGGTGTACTCTTTTTATTCTAATTTTCTTACCTTCTACCAAAATCTCCCCCGAAGTTGCGATGGGAAATCTATACTGTGTTATCTGGTAACCTTTTGGCAAATCGGGATAAAAGTAATTTTTTCTCGCGAAAATAGATTTTGTATGGATTTCGCAATTCAAAGCAAGACCTGCTTTTATAGCCAGTTCTACAGCTTTTTTGTTCAACGAGGGAAGAACTCCCGGAAGCCCTAGGCATACAGAACATACATTTGTGTTGGCGTCTACGCCAAAGCTCACCGGGCAGCCGCAGAATAATTTTGTAGCGGTTTTAAGTTGAGAGTGAACCTCAATCCCGATTGTGGGCTTATAGTCAGCCATCTTGAACTTCCTTCAAGAATCCTTTAAATGGTGCGATTTTTTCTACGAGCCGGACAACAGAAAGAATTCCTTTTTCCTCGAATGGTTTTCCGATTATCTGATAGCCTATGGGAAGTTTTCCTATCATTCCTGCCGGTGCTACTACTGCGGGAATGCCTGCCAGATTGACGCCGGCAGTCATCCGGTCCGACAAATGCATTCTTATAGGGTCATCGGTTCTGTCTCCTATGGGAAAAGCGGGGGTTGGCGTGGCCGGAGTCATAAGATAATCTACTTCTTTAAAAACTTCATTGAATTCCTGAGTGATCAGCCTTCTGATAAGGTCTGCTCTTTCGTAGTATTCTGCAATTGCTTCGGAGGAAAGAACGAAAGTCCCGACAAGTATTCTTCTTTTTACTTCCGGCAAAAAACCTTCATCCCTGCTTTTTCTTATCGTGTCGTGGAAATTTTCTCCGTTCCTGCGCAAGCCGTACCTGACACCGTCATATCTTGCAAGGTTCGAAGAGGCTTCGGCGTATGAAATGACCTGGTAGGTCGGTATAATATAATCGGTAGTCGGTAGTGAAACCGATTTGAAAGAGATTCCTTCTTTCTCGAGCGCTTTTTTGATTTCCATCACCGAAGAGTAAACTTCATCATCTATTTGTTCGAAATACTCCTCGGGTAAGCCTATTTTTATGTTCTTGGATATTTTGTTCAAGTTGCCGTAATCTTCTAATTCCTTTTTTGAGGAGGTCGAATCCTTCGGGTCATAACCCGCTATCACTTCCAGCATAATTCCAACATCCTCGGCATTCCTTCCGATAATTCCGATCTGGTCGAGAGAAGATGCAAAAGCAACGAGTCCGTACCGCGAGACCCTGCCATAGGTCGGCTTAAGACCTACGAGCCCGCAGTAAGAAGCAGGCTGGCGTACGGAACCGCCTGTATCGGAGCCGAGAGAAATAACCGCGCTTCCGGAGGCTACAGCCACCGCGGAACCTCCGCTTGAGCCGCCCGGCACTTTCGCCCTATCATAAGGATTCCTTGTTGGGCCATAAAACGACCTTTCCGTAGAGGACCCCATTCCGAATTCATCGAGATTGGTCTTTCCTATAAAAACGCCCCCATTCTTCTCGATTCGCTCGATCACGGTAGCGGAAAACGGCGGGATGAATCCCTTTAAAACATTCGAGGCACAGGTTGTGGGGACGCCTTTTATATTTATGTTGTCTTTAATTGCGACAGGGATGCCGTTCAGTTTACCTTTTATATCTTTTTCTAATCCTTTCCTTGCGAGTTCCTCCGTTACGGTTATATAGGCGTTAAGAGAAGGGTTTATTTTTTTAAGGCAGCTCGAAAGGAGGTCAGAAGGAGTCGGTTCCCCTTTTTTAAATAGTTTCTGATATTCAATAATCGTCTTCATCTATAATCCTGTTTATAGTAAAATGATTTTTGCGCGGGTTCCCGGCGTTTGATAACACCTCTTTCACGGTCAGCGGTTTTTCTTTTTTGTCGTCCCTTAAAGGCAGGTGGTCGACCATGAGGTGAGTGGCGTCGGGATGCATCTTAACATCTACTTCCTGAATTTGCCGAATATGTTTTATTATCTTATTTATGTCTTCCTGCAGTTTTTTCTCTTCTTTTTTATCTAACTCGATATTTGCCAGTCTGGAAAGGCGTTTAATGTCAATTTCTTTCATTAAAAAAACTCCGTTTTATTTTTTTTATCATGCCGTTAAAGGATATCAACCATTTATCTCCGTCTATAATTTCCAATATTTCTCCTCTGCCGAATACCGGATGATTTACCATTTTTTTATTATCTTCGAAAATATATTCTTTTTTGTTTTTTACGCCAGTCGAATGAATTTCGGAACTTTCAATCGCCGGAGGTGGAAGTTCGTTCAAAAAGTGAGAGGGAGGGATACGTCTGGTATTTTCCCATCCTCCTCCCTGCGTCAGGAAACAGGACAGGTATAGTTTTTTCCTGGCTCTCGTTATCCCGACGTAAAAAAGGCGGCGTTCTTCCTCTATATTGCCTTCCTTAATACTTCTATAGTGCGGGAGCAGCCCTTCTCCTATCCCGATTATAAAAACCACATCGAATTCCAGACCTTTCGTGTTGTGCAGGGTCATCAAATTGACGGAATCGTCCCTCTTCCAATCGTCGATATCGGCCTTAAGACCCACTTCCGTCAAATAATCGGCCGGAGAATGTTGTTCCGTGCTTTCGGTGAATTCGTATACCGCAGAGAGCAACTCCTCGATGTTTTCTATCCTGCTTTCGGACTCTATCGTGTCCTGTTTCTTTAAAATATCCACATAACCGGTTTTCTCCACAATTGCCAATATAAGTTCATCGATCTTTTTTATTCCGTCAAGGTATTCTATAAGACTTACAAAATTCGCGATACTTTTATCTTCCCGGGCTAATTTCCGGCAGGATTCCCAGAGAGAAATATTTTCTTCTATGGCTGTTTTTTCTATTCTTTCTCTCGCGACCCTTCCGATGCCTCTTCTCGGAGTATTCAGTATTCTAAAAAAGGAAACCGTGTCCTTTTTGTTGACTATGAATTTAACATAAGAAAGAATATCTTTTATTTCTTGCCGCTCGTAGAACTTTACTCCTCCCACTATTACATACGGAATTTCCTCCCGCAAAAGAGCGTCTTCTATCGCTCTCGACTGCGCGTTTGTTCTGTAAGCTATAAGGATATCTCTCCTTTTATGTTTTTTTATCTCCTCTTTTAAAAATTGTACCAGTTTGCCGGCTTCTTCCTTTTCGGTAAGACCCGAAAAAAGAGTTATTTTTTCTCCGTTTTCCTCTTCCGTCCATAAGGTTTTATCTTTCCGGAGCCGATTGTTTTTCACCACCGAAGAGGCGACCTCAAGAATTGTCCCGGTGGAGCGGTAGTTTCTCTCGAGTTTGTAAACAGTCGAACCCGGAAAATCACCTTCGAAATCCAGGATATTATTTATGTCGGCTCCCCGAAAACCATATATGGATTGGTCGTCGTCACCTACCACAAAAACATCTTTGTACTTCTCCGACAGCTTCTTCAATATTTCGTATTGCGAAGTATTGGTATCCTGATATTCGTCTACCAGTTTATATCTGAATCTGTTGTTCAGCTTTGCCCTGATTTCTTCGTTTGTGGCGAGCATTGTATATAGATTAAAAAGAAGGTCGTCGAAATCCATAGCGTCATTTTCTTTCAATCTTTTCTGGTATTTCTGATATACATTCTTGAGCAGTTCTGTTTTATAATCGTAAGGCCGGTATTCGGACTCGTTAATTAGCTTGCTTTTTAAATTCGATATCTTACGGCGAGCGTAATAACTATGGAGGTCTCTTTCGTCGATCCTGCAATCTTTTATTACATTGTTTATAAGTTTTTGCTGGTCCTCTGTGTCGTAAATAACGAAGTTTCTGGAGTAGGGGGTAAAATCGGAAAATTCCCGGAGGAGTCGGGCGCAAACCGAGTGAAACGTTCCCATCCAGATTCCCTTCATCGAATTCCTTACTAATAGATGTAACCTCTCTTTCATCTCATCTGCTGCTTTGTTGGTAAAAGTGACTGCGAGTATATGGTAAGGCTTTACATCTTGATTTTGTAAAAGGTGGGCAATCCTGTAGGTTATTACTCTTGTTTTACCGCTACCGGCCCCGGCAAGTACGAGCGCGGGGCCGTCAGCGTGTATAACTGCCTTTTCTTGTTCTACGTTAAGCTCTTTTTTAAAACTCAATGATAATCAGGCAGGCAAATCTATACTTATATACCTATTCTTGCACCGAAAGAACCTTAAATTCGATTCTTCTGTTCAGGCTTCTACCGTCGCGGGTTGTATTCGAGGCTACAGGCTGATATTCTCCGTATCCTCTTGCTTCAAGACGCGCAGCATCTATTCCGCTCTGTATAAGATAATTCCTGACCGATTGAGCTCTTCTCTCGGATAACCCCTGATTATAAGTATCGGTGCCGACCGCATCCGTATGTCCGCCTATCTCGACCCGGACACCCGCATTGGCTTTCAGAGTTCCTACAACCTTATCAAGGATAGGATACTGATCCGGCGGAATTATTGCCTGACCGGAGGCAAAATTAATACCTCTTAAAACCAAAACTGTTTCCTTCTTCAATTTTTCGACCAGTTTTACGTTCTTTATTGCGGTCTCACCCTTCTTTATTTCAACAGGGAAAGTTTCCGGCAAATATCCCTCACAGGAAACACGAACATTATATGAGCCGATTGCCAATTCCTGCTTAAAAACGCCGCTAACTCCGTCGGAAGCGATAGCAGGGAGCTCTGTGCCTAAAAATTCTATTTGCGCCAGCAACGGTTTTTCTTCTCTGAAAGAGCTTACCGTTCCGGTAAAGATGCCTGTTTCAGCTTCCACTACTTCTTTTTTCTCTTTCCTTAAAACCGTGTTGATGTTTATGGTCGAAGAAGGCTTTACTGTAACAGAAGCTTCCCTCGGGAGATATCCATCTTTGGAAAGTTTTAATTGATAAACTCCGGGAAGAACTTCTATAGAAACTTTTCCATCTGCTCCGGTCTGGTACAATAATGATGTATCTGCGAAACCTACCGTAGTAACCAGAGGTTCGTTCGTTTCCATGTCGTTCACAGAAATTGCGATAGTGCCTGTTTTGGGTTTTTCCGGCTTCTTCTTTTTTAGTATCGTGCTCTGGAAGGTAACTCCAATCCTATATTTCCACTGTCCGGCTGCGTCAAATACTGCGTCGGGAACGAAGTCGGTCGAATCGTTAAAAATGTGGTCAACCGCTACGTCGAAAGAGAACATTTCAGGTACTACGAATCTGATGCCGAAGGTCCCGATTAACGTATCCTGCACATCGTTTGCGGGCATTACGTCTTTGGCTTCGAAAATAAAACGAGTAAACGGTCCGGCAGAGATTTCGATGCCGCCGCCAACACGAAACTGGTCTTCCCTTAAGGGAACGTAAGGAAGACTGGCTGAATCCGAGATACTTCCTCTCATTGTATAGCCAACATTTACATGAGCGAAAAGAGGATAGATTTCAAAGTCGTTCAGGAAGTCCGCTATTAAATCCGGTCCATGTTTAACAGACGGTACAAAATAATGCGGTCCACTCGTTATTTCGGGTTTGTTGGACGGAGCAAATGGATTTAATGCGGTTCCTACGCGTGCTCCAATAAGCCATTTAAAAGACTGCTCTTCCTCGGGTATAAATCCCGTAAGAGGGTAATAAAATTTCAAACCACCGTACAGGTTCGTCCATCCTACTTCAAGCTCCGTATCTTCCGGACTGAAGAAAGTATTATGGTATGCATATTTGCCGTATACCGTGGTGCCAATATATATTTCAAGAGGGTCTATAATACCATACGTAAAACCAAATTTCGAATCCGCGATAACATCCTTATAAGAACCGGCCTCCTGCTGTGCTCCGGACAGACTTGCATTAAAGTTCAGGGTTGCCGCGGGGAGAGTTCTTGCCGAGTACAGGTTAAAGGTCCCGCTGCCCGAGTTTAAAGACGAAAAACCAAACAACACAAGTAATGTTACGGACATTTATTCCTCCTTTTCATTCCAGAATTTTTGCAAAAAGTTTCTAAATTTAGGGTTTTTAAGGAGTGCTCTGTTTATATGATAGTAAGCTTCCAATGAAGTGCTTGTACTCGAAACCCTATGACACAGTTCGGTGCATAAACCCATGGTGAATTCACTCAACAATCTTGGGTTTGTTTTGCTTAATCTGGTAAGATCTTTTCGCGTTATCTTTATCAGTTTTAAATCGGTTAACGCTTCCACTGTCGCGCTTCTGGATTTCCTTCCGAAAAGAGTCATCTCTCCGAAGAAATTTCCTTTCTCGAGGGTGGCAAGAACGATTTCTTTTTTCTCTCTTTTGAGGAGAACTTTTACCTTGCCCTCAACTATGACAAACATAAAATCCCCACCCTCGCCTTCCTTGACTATCAAATCCCCCTTCTTTTTCTCTATTGAAGACAGCTCCTTAATGAAGTCTTTTTTATTGTGAAAATAGTTAAGCAAATTTATACTTTCCTCCTGAATTATTTTATAGGTCGTGAAGGAATCGAACCTTCGACCCCCGGCTTAAAAGGCCGGTGCTCTACCGATTGAGCTAACGACCCCCATTGTACAATTATATCAAATAATTCAAATTTTTCAAGGCTCTATTAATTATTTTTTTATCTTTTCTATAACAAGGGAGTAAATTTCTTCTTGAAGAGACTTAACTCCATTTGAAATCTCTTCATGTTTTCTCTCTACAGTCGAAGAATATTCAGGGTCTTTTAAAAAATTCAGGTTGATTAGCACGTTGAAAGACGCACTTCTGCAGGCAGAAAGAGCCATCTCCCCGGCTATTCCGGCATCGCTGACAGCGTTTAAATTTCCGATTTTTGCCATCACAAGAGCCAATTCGGCTGCCCTCTTACTTTTTTCCATGACTTTAAGAGGAACTTCTATAGCCTTTTTCGTTGCTTTCTGAATCGCTTCGTCTCTTTTTTGTTTTTCTTCTTCTGTGTTTCCGGGAAGGCCGAAAGTTGCCATTAGTTTTGTAAAAACTTCCATGTCTTCGTAAAAAAGAGACAGAAAATCTTCATTCAAAACCTTCGCTTCTTCTACAATTCTTTTAGCTTCATCCCAGTGTTCCTCGTATTTCTTTTTTCCATAAGTTAAATTCCCCACCATAGAAGTCAGAGAAGAAGAAAGGGCACCGGCAAGTGCAGCCACAGAACCTCCTCCCGGTGTAGGAGCATCTGAAGAAAGTCTGTCTATAAAATCAGAGATTGATATATTCATGACATCTCCTTTCTTAATTTATATTCAAGAATTTTTTCCTCCGGAACAAATTTACTTTTTTCGGAAAGACCCAGGTGAAAAACAGCCGCATCGATTATTTTCTTTTTTTCTACGTAATTCTTCCTTCCAAGATAAAACTTCCCTGCTTGAAGTATGGCTTCTTCGGGTATAAGCCCCACCAGTTCGCTGCCGGT
>CAZGBM010000041.1:11247-19538 GCA_964523975.1 uncultured bacterium
ACTCGCAAATTTCTTATCTTTCGTGTCAAGATTTACATTAAAAGCTATAAGAAAATCCCGGGCTCCGATAACCGTCGCTCCCGATTTTTCGTTGAATTTCGCCTTGCCGAAATCCGGTTTCCACCGGGGGCTCGTCATCTTCTCCGAGAGACCTTCGTATCCGCCCTCACGTATGCAGGATAAATCCTTTCTGCTTACCCCGGCTGCCGCTTCTCCGTAGAGATAAACCGGAATGCCCAGGTTTTCGGCTACTTTTTTGCCGACATCCCTTGCAATTTCCACACATTCCTCCATTGTGACATTCTTAAGAGGAATAAAAGGACAAACATCGACCGCTCCTATCCTCGGATGATTTCCTCTGTGGTTTCTCATATCAATCAATTCCGAAGCTCTTTCATATATCTTAAAAGCAGCCTCTTTAAGGGCTTCTGGAGAGCCGGCAAGAGTAAGCACGGTTCTATTTGTTGAGGCTCCCGAATACACATCCAGAAGATAAACGCCCGTAATTCTTCTGACTTCTTCTATCACGTGGTCGATTTTTTTTGTATCTTTTCCTTCGGAAAAGTTCGGAACGCATTCGACAATTTTCATGCTATTAAGAATACGAGAGATGGATTTAAAGTCAAGAAGAAAAAAACATTAACCACGAGATTACACAAGATTAACACAGATTTTTTTTGTTTTTTTAAACTCACTAACCCACCCACACACTAACTCACTAACTAATTCAGACAGGATTAACAGGATAAACAGGATTTTTTGTTGTTTAAAACTCTACCCACACACCAAAATTTTTGAACCACAAAGCTCACAAAGACCACAAAAAACTTATTTTTGTTGTTTTTCCCAACACTACCCCTAATGTTTTTCACATGTAGGACATGTAGAACCTGTAGTGTTTTATTTCAAACTCCCTAACTTTTTAACTATAGTATTCATACGAAGGCACCAGGACACAAATAACAAATTATAGAAATTGAAAAATTGGAAATAAGTAACTATTTCACTAATTTACTAATTCACTGATTCACCAATTTACTGGTGCGGAGCATCCCCACCCTTGACTTATGGGTTAGAAGCAGTAATTTTTACATACAGTGAATATTGATATTAAGTCAAAGTATCTAAACAGAACAGGGCGGTTTATCATTATTCTTTTCTTATTTTTGTTTTCCTGCATCAATGTCAGACCCTCCGAAACCGCCGGATACAATCAAAGCGACGGCAGGGTTGTGGTGGAGGGGAAGACCGTTTACAGATATCTGCTTTACCTTCCGAAAGATTACGGGAAACAGCCTTCCAGAAAGTGGCCTGTTCTGATTTACCTCCACGGGAAATCATGCCGCGGCTACAATCTGGAGAAATTGAAGGAATACGGACCGCCTTATCTCGTAAGCAAAGGATGGAATTTCACTTTCATTATAGTATCTCCGCAGTGCCCTCCGGATAGGAATTGGGACAAGGATGACTGGTTCCCATCTTTATACAACGATTTGTCCGGTAAGTACAGAATCGACCCGAATAGAATTTACCTTACAGGGATGAGCATGGGCGGTTCCGGAGTCTGGTCGCTTGCTATGAGGCACCCGGAGTATTTTGCTGCGGCTATTCCTCTATGCGGCGAATGGACGACAAAGAATATTAAAGCGATGAAAAATATACCTGTTTGGGCATTTCACGGGGCTCTGGATAATATTATACCTCCGGAAAAGACCGAAAAATTGGTTGATGCTTTAAGGAAAGCCGGAGGAAGTGTAAGATATTCCAAGCTTGTAAGAAAAGGGCATTCCATTCATAAGGTTTACGAACAAAGAGAAATATACGAATGGTTGTTGGGGCATAAAAAATAGTGATACGAGTCGAGAGACATGAGTCGCGACTCGTATCTGATGACTCATTGCTACGCACCGCCCCTTGGCTAATATATCAAAAAATTTTAGAATTGTTGTATGGAGATAACGAATAAAGGAATACCGAAACTTAAAACGGAAAGACTTATGCTGAGACAATTCGAGTTGCTTGATGCACAGAGGGTAAGAAAATTAGCCGGGGATAAGGCTGTTGCAGATACGACGTTGAATATTCCTCATCCATACAAAGACGGAATGGCTGAAGAGTGGATATTAACCCATCAGCCCAAATTCGAGGCGGGAAAATTTGTAAATTTCGCAATCATCTTGAAATCTATACAGAAATTGATCGGCTCAATAGGTTTAATTATTGACAAAAGATTTAATAGAGGAGAATTAGGTTACTGGATAGGTAAAGAGTATTGGAATCAGGGCTATTGTACGGAAGCCGCCAGAGCTGTTCTTGAATATGGCTTTCGCCAGTTAGATTTGCACAAGATTACTTCATCTCATTTCGTCAGGAATCCTTCTTCCGGAAAAGTAATGCGTAAGATAGGAATGAAAAAAGAAGGTGTTTGCAAAGAGCATGTGATTAAATGGGAGAAATATGAAGACCTTGTAATTTACGCTATTCTCAGAAAGGAATGGAAAACGGAAGCTGGCGAGCAGAAATAGTTCGCATCAATTAAGAATGACTCGTGACTCGCGACTCATGACTCGAATCTATTTTCTTACTAATTCACTAATTTACCAATTAACTGATGCGAAGCACAACCCCTTGACTTTCTACCCTGTTCTTAGTTATAATTAAGTATTATGAATGTATCAAAAAGAATTTCTATACTGCTTTTACTTTTTTGTTTCTATTTATTTGGAAAAACGGACGGAACTACGGGAATCCCTCTTGGTGGTATCGGTACGGGAGCTGTGAAATATAATGCCGGAAGCGGAACGTTTGCCGCAAACTTCCGAACCCCGACAAGGAATGGCGATTACCAGGCATTATCTCAAACACGATTCCAATTATTCACCCATAGAGGGGATTCAATATTAACGGATGATTTATTAACAGCTTGGCAGAATGGCGGAAGGGTGGATGACGACGCAATTTTCCCCTTACACCGGGTAAATTTCGGCGAGTGGAATGATGTCTCTGTTGAGATGACTGCCTACATGCCTTATGACCCCGACTCCCTTTCAATGATGTGCCACCCCTCAGCAATGTTCGAATTCACAGTCGAGAATTTAGAAAACGATTCGGTTACAGTTGCGCTTGCTTTTCAAATTAATACTCCTGTTGCACCCGTAGCTATCCCGGATACAGGATTTGAGGCAAATGGCTCATCGCTGGAACTCTGCCTTATCGGCGACTTTCCTGATGGTACTGGTGATTTGAGTTACGGAAACAATAGCGGGTTTTTTACAGGCGGACTTTGTAACGACTCACTTTCAGGTACGACAAACCGCCTTGCTTTAAGAGTTTCCTTAGGTTCATATGACTCCCAGAAATTGCGTTTTGTTCTTTCATGGTATCAAGTAGACTCACTGGACCATTATCAATATACCAATACCTGGGATAACGCTAAAGATGTATCTGTTTCAGCACTCGGCAATTTTGACACTTTTAAGGATAAATCGGAAGAATTGGTAACCCGTATGCGGAGTTCCAATCTTCCGGAGTGGCTGGTTGACCAGACTCTTAATTCGACAATAAACCTGGTCAACAACAGTGTGTATTTTCAGGATGGCCGTTATTGCCACACGGAAGGCATGTGGAGTCCTGAGGGGACTATGGACCAGATGTGGCATGCAAGGCAAATCTATACAATGATTAATCCCCAGCTTGCCTGGCAGGAACTACAATGGTGGGCTAGAACCCAGCATGTCACAAACTATACCGGTCAAATTCATCACGATTTCGGAACAGGTTTTAATTATGTAGGATGGGACGCTACGGAACATTCCGATTACCGGTCTATATATGAGTGGGTTGATTTGAATTGCGGCTTTATTATTTCCGTTTATGAAGCATTTATTGCTACTGCAGATATGGATAAGCTTTCCTATTTCTGGGATTACGTAAAAAATGCGGGGCAGCGCGTTCTTAATCAGGTCGATTCATACGGTAGCTCGACTTATCCGTATACGTTCGAAAGTTCATTTAGCAGCTATGATGCCGGCGGTAATTCACAGGCGTATAATACGGGTCTATCCATCGCGGCATATCAGATTATGAGTTATTTAGCAGAAATTATGGGAGAAACTGATTTAGATAGCCTTTATCAGAATGCTTTTGATACCGCAGTAACGAATTTTGAAAGCAGATGGCTGGATAACGTTTATCCTGTGAGGAATTACTGTGAAAGCGTTCTCGGCGGTCCGTGGATTGCCAATTTCCTAAAGATGGACCCCTTCTGGGAGAAACAAAAGTTAGATTATCTTTATATTACAATTTTAAATTATTATGACCCTCTGAGTCAAGGTATGGGACTGCCGGGTGGTTCCTATTCTGAATGGCAGCCGTATCTGGTCAGCCATCTGGGAGGATATTCCTTACAAACAAGCCGGCCTAATATATGGCTGGCGCTGCAGAGAGATATGTACGAGCGGAACTATCTCAATAGAAATCTTGTATTTAATGAGGAACTCGGTATTCCCCGGGAAGTCTCTTCACCGACATGGATAGCCACAAGCCCACTCGGAACGAATCAGTATATAAGTATACCTGTTCTATGGCGTAATTACTACAATATGGCAGGCTTTCATTATAACTCATATTCAGATGAATTATGGCTCGAACCGGCGCTCTTCGACTCGCTAAATCACGAGTTGCAGGACGCGCTCGTCATTACTCCCGATGGTTATGTTACCGTGAATTACACTACCTATGGTGATTTTTATCAGAATCAGCTAATTGTTTTCGAGCCTGACCAATCGATGGATGTTTCGGCTATTTATGTGTGGGATTTATATAGTGATTCACTGAATTCGATAGATACGGTACTGGTAAATGGAGTCGAAACGGACTACCAGCGCACGGGAAACGGAGACCAATCTCATCTGAAGCTCGACTGGGCAGGAACAATAACCCCCGGTGGAATTACTATTCGGATTGTGGGAGATGCCAAGCCCGGTATGAGTGTTCCCGAACCGCCTGAAAATTTACAGGGGAACGCCTTAAATTCGAGCCAAATTCTTTTATCGTGGAGTGCTGTAGGTGGAGATATACTCGGATATTATGTAGAAATCGATATAGATGGAGTTTTTCGAACAGTTGGGACAACAAGCGATACATTTTATTTGGAAACCGGTCTGTTAAAAA
Organism: uncultured bacterium; assembly: GCA_964523975.1. Classification (GTDB taxonomy): domain Bacteria; phylum Hydrothermota; class UBA3072; order UBA3072; family UBA3072; genus JAFGHJ01. Next base: position 16,420 of record CAZGBM010000041.1, read on the forward strand.
ACACAGCTTATTCCTATCGGGTTCGCTCATATAATGAACAACATATTTCCGAGCCCAGTACCGAAATCGTTGTTACAACAAGCGATGGTGGAAATGGCGAAGTAATTCATGCCCTGAATGCCGGAGGCGACACCTATTTATCTCCATCAAGCGGTATCGAGTATATAGATGATGACTCTACGGGATGGCTTTCCGGAGGCTCTACCTATTCTGCAGCAAATGCCATCGGCAATACCGAAGACGATGAACTTTACCAGAGTGAACGTTACGATGATTTCAGCTATGCCATTTCTCTGGAAAACGGCTCTTATGATTTAGTGTTTAAATTTGCCGAAATATATTGGGATAATCCCGGTGCTCGTATATTCGATGTTGAAATAGAAGGGGAACGCGTTATTCGGAATTTAGACCTCATTTTCCGTACCGACAAATACACAGCTTATGATGTTATCATGCCTTTAGAATTAACTGACGGCGAACTGAATATCGATTTTATCACCGTAACCAATAATGCAAAATTAAGCGCTCTAGAAATTCGCCTCCCGGGAGCAGGAGTGGATGAACCCAACCTCACTAAAATTCCCAAAGACTATTTCCTCGGTCAGAACTATCCGAACCCGCTCAACACTATTACACATATTCGTTATGGGTTAAAAGAAGCGGCTCATGTTCGAATAAATCTATATAATATATCAGGGCAAAAAGTTGCCGTTCTTGCTGACCAGCAGAAAGAAGCCGGCTATTATTCAGTTGATTTCAATGCAAATAATCTTGCAGGCGGAATTTATTTCTATAAAATCGAAGCAAACGATTTCTCACAAACAAAGAAAATGATTTTAGTTAAATAGTATCAGATGATACTAAACTTATCCCAAAAGAGCACAAAGTTTTTAACAACAAATCACACGAATAGCACGAATAAAAAAATTGGTTTTGTTTTACTAAATCCCAACCCCCAAAAATGACTCGGTGCGAAGCACCACCTCTTGACATTTAATCTTTTTTTTGTACGGTTTTATAAATACTGTTGAAATTGGGATTTAAATGATAAATGGAATAAATCACGTTACTTTATCAGTAAAAAACATAGACGAATCTTTCAAATTTTACAAAGATATTCTTGGTTTAAAACCAATTATGAAATCTGAAATAAGCGTGTATTTTAAAGCCGGAACTATCTGGATGGCACTCGTAAAAGAGGAGACCAAGATAAGTGGAAGCGATTACAGCCATATAGCTTTTAACATTGACTCTAAAGATTTTAATAACTTAAAAAATAAAATAAAGAATTATGGCGCAAAAGAATGGCAGAAAAACAAAACGGAAGGAGATTCGCTTTATTTCCTTGACCCAAGCGGCAATAAATTAGAGATACATTCAACGTCGTTAGATAATAGAATTAAACACGGAAAAAAACATTGGGGAAAGGATGTTGAATGGTTTATAGAGGTTTGAAACATCTCCGTCATAGGTCGATTGTTTTTACCATTTAACCATTTTTCAATTTAACCATTATACTAATTTAATGTATGTGGCGCACCGTCCCTTGACTTATCGAATACGTACATTAAATTAACACTATGAATATCGTAATAAAATCAACTTATTTAGGGAAAAGAAATTTGTCGTTTTTGGAGAAAAATTGTCAAATTTTGAGATTTGCCTTTAAAAGCCTATACGTTTAACTAATTAGTTATATTTTTACCTATATTTAATTAAACTTAAGGTTTGAGCCTTGACTTTTTATAACTAAATCGTTATAATATAATAGAATAAAAGGGGGTGATTATGGAGGAAAGATTTAGAAGAATAATAGCCAAGAATATTAAGGAGTGTAGAGAAGAAAGTAAATTCAAGCAGCAACAAATAGCCGAATATCTCGGAGTGAAGCAAGAGCAAGTAAGTTATATAGAAAGCGGTGAAAGACCTATAGACGTAGTAAATTTGAAAAAACTGGCGGATTTATATGACATTCCTATGAAAGAATTTTTAGAGGAAGAAATTTCAAGTAAACAACTCAAGCAGTACGCGTTCAGAAACAAACGTGAAGACGCCAATGTTTTATCGGCTATGGCTTTCCTGAATGAATTTTCAAACAATATAATTCACCTTGAGAAACTTCTTAATGAAAGCTGAAGCAAAATATGCCAATGAGCTTAGAAGAAAATTAGGTATTCCTTTAAATCAGCCTGTAGATCTGGATAACGTATGCAACTTAGAGAAAATCCATCTAATCTATAAGCCCTTTGGTAGCGCTTCTTTCTCAGGCATTTCACTGAAAAAGAACGGAGAGAAATTTCTACTCGTTAATAGCTCAAAAGCAAAAGGCCATCAAAATTTTACAATCGCTCATGAGTTATATCACCTCCTTTACGACAATACATATGATAGATATATTTGTTATACCGGGCAGTTTGAACATGATAAAAAAGATATTGAAAGAAAGGCGGAAATATTCGCTATAAATTTTTTGCTTCCCGACGAAGGAGTTTTCCATTATTTAAAAGAAAGTAAAGATGGTATAAAAAATCCGCCTTTAGAAAGAATCGCCTTTTTAGAATTTATCTTTAAAGTAAGTCATCAAGCTACATTAATAAAGCTCCTTGAAATGAAAATTATAACCAAAAAATATAGGGAAGAGATTACCGGAGGTATAACAAAAGCTGCTTTGGAATATGGTTTTGATAAAGAACTTTATGAAGCAACAAATAAAACTTTAGTTGTATCTCCCTATATTTCCTATGTCAAAGAGGCCTCTGAGAAAAATTTAATCTCCGAAGGTAAGATGAGAGAGTTATTAAGAAAAATAGAACTTGATTTGGATGAAATTTCCAATGATGACAACGAACAAAACGAGGTTAATGAATTAGGTGAAATATGAAATAGAACTTGTCGTCGACACCGACTTTATTTCAAATTTTGGCTGGGTTGACCGAATAGATATAGTTGTCGACCAATATGCTCCTAATATTATTTTAACAAATGTTGTAGAAAACGAACTAAAAAATCCAAAGATAGCACACATTTACAATAGGTTGAAGATATTTATCGATAATGGCAATATTCGACCATATACAATAATTGCTTCTTCAGAAGTAGGTCGAGAGTTTGCTTCGTTA
>CAZGBM010000042.1:0-18845 GCA_964523975.1 uncultured bacterium
CTTCTTCGATGTCTGCTTCGCTTTCTTCTTCGATGTCTGCTTCGCTTTCTTCTTCGATGTCTGCTTCGCTTTCTTCTTCTCCGATTGCGTTGATGTCGACGTTTTCATCGGGTGCTTCGAAATCTTCCTGTTCGAGATTCGAACTTTTCGGCGTTTTGCCCTCTTCCTCGCATTTGCTATAATATTCGTCAAGAACGACTTTCTCGAGTTTTTTTCGCATGTTGTTATTTATCGGATGAGCTATGTCTCTGAAAGTTCCGTCCTTGCCTTTTCGTGAAGGCATTGCTACAAAAAGTCCCTTTCTTCCTTCAATTACTTTCATACCTCGTATTACGAAGTCGTCGTCAAAAGTAACATTGACAAATGCCTTTAGTCTGGGTTCGTCTCTAAGTGTTACACGTACTTCAGTGAATTCCATTAGTCCTCCTTTTGTTTTAACAAGTTGAAGTACTTTTTCCGGGAGATGCTGTTGCAGAGCATTAAAGTACAATTGTCTTCCAAAATATCTCCCACCCTAAAGTTGTATTTTTCTGATCCGAATATTGCAAAAATAGAAGGACCAGAACCACTTAAGATAACTTTTATTGGCTTTAATCTTTCTAAATTTTTCATAACATTTTTTAATTGAGGGTATTTTTCTACTACTACTTCCCAAAAGGAATTCTCTAATTTATCTAAGATTTCCTTTTTTCCCTCTTGCATTTTTTGAAGTATAAGACTTAAGTCTTGATTTGTCAAGGCTTGTTTTTTATGATTGTCCCACCACTTGTAGGCATCTTTTGTCAATATTGAAAATGCCGGGATTGCGAGCAGAAAATTAAGCGGCGGAATGTCGTTTACCCATTCGATTTTTTCGCCTCTTCCGCTTACCATGGCGGTGCCTCCTTTCAGGAAAAAGGGTACATCCGAGCCGAGATTTTTTGCATATTCGTTTAATTCTTCTGTATTTTTCGGATATTCAAGTAAGCGATTTAGGGTTAACAAAGTGACGGCCGCATTTGAGCTTCCGCCTCCCAGCCCAGCACCTATCGGTATCTTTTTTTCGACCTTTATTTTTACGCCCGGACTTTTTCCTTTTTTATCTTTGAATAAACTTGCCGCTTTATAAATTATGTTGGAAGGACCTTCCGGTAAGTGAGGATTGCTGGATTGGATATTTATTCCCTTTCCCTCTAATTTAAAGTAAAGTGAATCTTTTAGCGATATTGTTTGAAAAATAGATTCAATGGAGTGAAATCCATCTTCCCTTTTTTCTTTTATATAAAGACCAAGATTTACTTTAGCGAATGATGGGACTTTTATCCAATCCATAGGATGTCAAAAATTGAAAAGCAAAATGATGAAGGCTGACAGCAGACCGCCGACGGCTGGCGGCAAAAAAAAACATTTGTGCTATTCGTATAATTTGTTGTTTCCATTATTTCTGGGATGTGAGGGGTGTTAACAAACAAAAAACAAATCTTTTTTCTTTGTGTCTCCGTGTCTTTGTGTGAGAATAAATTTTTGAAATTTGATTTGTTGTTTTCCATTTTAATCCTTACATTTATGTGGCTTTTCATACTACTGCTAATTAAAATTCTGCTTTATCCGTCATTTTAAGTTGTTGAATCAACATCTCGATTTTTTTTGCCTCGGCAGGATATATTTCTTTCCAGATTTCGAGAAATTTGACCCCTACTTCGGGGCTATATCTGATGGTAAAAAGGATTATTTTCTCTGAAAGCCTGGAGTCGTCGCTGATTTCTAAGATAATCTCTTTTATTTTCTCTTGTTCGTTGGATATAAAGTATAGTTCGATAAGTCCTATATAGCCGAAAGGTTTAAAGTCTTCGTTATTAAGTAAATATTTGAATTCTTTTTTTGCTTCTTCAGAGTATTCTGTCTTCTCTTTTCCTAAAGTCGCTTTCAGAGTTAACATTTTACCTCTGAGAAGATGGAGTGATGGCGGATTGATTATGGAGAGAAGCGAGTCGCAGAAATCGGTCGCCCTTTCTTCTTCTTCAAGTAAAGAATATATCTTTTTGAAGTCGTCTGCTACCTGGAGGGTTACTGTATTTGAAAATTTGGAATTCATAGAGAAAAGCAATGCCTTCGCGAAGATATTTTCCAGTATTCTCAGTGTATCTTTATCGGAATCGGAAATTAATCCTCTTTTTTTCTCGATAAATTTTGCCAGTGTGTGCTCACCAAGCGAAAGATAAATGTAAGAGTGATTAGCCAGAGGTTTATTCTGCGCGCTTCCCGTATAAATTGTAGGATTTTCACAATAACTGGTTTTAAATTTATTGGCGAGGTTATTAAATGTTTTTTCATAATTTATCAAATTGTTACTTTCTTTTCCTAAGAGACGATAAGCAAAGCCTTCTAATTCAAGATTGCGGTGGAATATTTTAGCCGAATAGGTTTCTACAGGGAAAGAAAAATAAATATTAATTGAAGGATTAAATTCTTTTTGAATGTACCTGTTGACAAATGAATCTGCGGGCATAATAAAGTCTTGAAAGGAAGGTTTTATTCCGATTGAGGAGAGAAGGATGTTCCTGACGACGATATCTGCGGGTCGCAGCCATTTATTGTCTTCACAACGGATAGGTGCTATATTTTCTATTACCCATTCTTCGAAATCCAGATTTGTTTCTCCTGTTCTTTTTTTTCTCTGATAATCCCATTCTATATTGGTTCCTTTGAAAGGAGAGGCGAAGTCCATTGGTATTCCTGCCGATTTTAATTGCCTTATATACCATGAGGTGTTTAAAAGCGAAAAATTGGCGAGCTTAATGCCCTTTTTATTTTTCGGGTCGAATTTTCGAAAACCTTTTACCTCCTGAAGAAACCAGACCGGAAAAGTATCGTTGTCTCCATATGTAAAAAGGATTGAGTAATCGTCGGGAGTAACCAGTAAGTTATAGCTGTAATCCGAAGCAATCCAGTTTCCTTTTCTGTTCACGTGACTTTTTATGTTGGAAATTAGTGGGATAAACCCCATCATAAAAGCCAGAATCAATCCTGCGTATCCAAATAATCTGTTTGTTTTTTTTGCACGCTCGTATACCCAGTATAATCCTATAGATACATAAAACATAAAAAAGAAAAAGGCGGAAATCCAGAAGTAATCTCTTTCTCTTACTTCCCTGTCCTGGTGTGCCGGATTGGCGTCTGAAGGGGAGAATTTTAAATTCAGGTAAACGACAAGACCAAAACTCAAAAGGATATATAAGATAAAAAATAACCAGAAAGATTTTCTATCTTTTCTGAAATGAGTAAACATTCCCCATAGTCCTGTTAAAACGTATAAATATGTGCCTGTTAACGAAGTATATCTTAAAAGAGCGTTTGTTGACTCTCTCGGGTACGGGAAAAATTGCCATGAAAAATATTTAAAAAATATTTTTACCTGTTCGAAAAATGCAGGAATGAATGAAAGATTGGTTTTTAATTGAGTTTTTCTAGTTAATATTTCCATAGAACCATACTGTTCTCTTGATATTACATCCCAAAGAGTTGAAAAACTACTTGGGTTTACTTCATTTATAGCCGGGTTCGCTCTGGCTCTTATCATTAGATAATAATAAGTGGAAATGCCTATTATTATTAGAATTACTGAGAATATAATAAGTTTCGGATTTTCGAATATTTTTCTGTCTATTATTATTACGAAGACCAGTATTCCCGGAATAAGAAGTAAAGGCATTAAATGGATGCCGAATGACAGGAAAATCAAATAAACAAGAGATAAAAGATAGTTGTAGCTACCGTCGGTCTCGCGATTTTCGTCCCAGTGAAGGGCAAGCCATAAACCAATTGTGAGTATAAGGGTCGATGTGGCATAAACCTCCGTTTCTACTGACGTGTCCCATACGCTGTAAGCAAGGCCTGCTCCGATTGCGGAAAACACCGCAATTAGATGATAGGCCGAAGGAAGCATTTTTCCTCTATTCTCCGTGAATCTCTGGAAAATCGAAAGTATTATAAGGTACAGGAAACCACCTGCCATGGCGGTAGAAAAAGAGGAAAGAAAGTTTGTTCTCATTGCCATTTCTTTAAAAGGAAGGATAATATCGAATATTCTGCCGATGAGAATGAAAAAAGGCGTACCCGGAGGATGTGGAATTCCCAGGATATGTGAACAGGCTATAAATTCTCCGCAATCCCATAAAGAAACAGTCGGAGCAATTGTATATAAGTACGACAAAATTAAAACGATAAATACAGATGCGAAACCTGTTATTTTCCTTTTGTCAAAATACATTTATCCCCTTCCCTTTTAGATGCAAATATAACGGCTTTCTCTTAATAAATCAAGAGTTTCTCTTACATCTTACTTTTCTTGTCTAATCTTTCTCGTGCTCGAAAAAAAGCGCTTTTTATAAAAAAGAACTTCTAAAGCATTGAATCTTTTTTATTTATTCTGGACTTTTTATAAAGCTCTACATTGAGAATTAAGGTTTAACGAATTTTCCTGACGTTATCGGCTTTCGGTCCCTTTTCACTTTCTATAAGTTCGAATTCCACTTCGTCTCCTTCGGAAAGCGTTACAAGGCCTCCGCTAAGAGATGTAGTGTGAACAAATATGTCTTTTGCGTCAGCCGTGGTGATGAAACCGTATCCTTTTCTGTCACTAAACCATTTTACTTTACCTTCTGCCATACTAAAAGAACCTCCTTTAGTTTTTTTAGAGTATACAAAAGAATTTAAAAAACGACCAAATAATCATATTCTTTTTTGCTTTTTTGTCAAGGGAGGACATTTTTTCTTAGAAAATAAATATAAAAGATTAAAAAACAAAATAACTCAATACGCTATCAGCTATCCGCCTTCTGCTTTCCGCTAAACCCAACTCCACACACCATTTTTTAACATGTAGAAAATGTAGAACTTGTAGTTATTATTTTTTTATTTACATTATCTACATTGACTATATGCCCTACATGTGAAAATTTTTTTGTTTTTTCTGCGGTTAGCCGTAAGCGGTGAGCCGAGAGCGATTTATTGATATTTGATTTTTACATTTTAGCGGCTTTGCCGCGTTATGTTATAATTGTATGATTTCGCATTCGAGATTTTCGAGGTCGATTATTGCAAAGGTTGATTTACCTGAAAGGTAGCCGCAAAGTTCTCCCGGGTTTACAGTAAGCGGATTCTTTTTAATGTATGATTCATGGGTGTGTCCATGGAGGATAATATCGTAAATGCCGCTTTTTCTGAATGCTTCTAACTGGTATGGTTCGTGCATAATCGCTATCTTTTTTTCGTCAATTGTTATAGCTATTGGAGCATTTACAATGTTAAAGCCGCATTCATTTGCTTTTTTCTGCAGCATTAATTTGTCTCCATCGTTATTGCCGAAAATCGCATAAACCTTTTCCATGCAAAGAAGTGGTATGGAAAAAGGAGAACAGTAGTCACCAAGGTGTATTAGAGTTCTTATTTCTTTTTCTTTAAAAATACCTATTACTTGTTTTATATGGTTTATATTATCATGAGTATCTGAAATCACTCCTATTTTCATCTTTCCTCCTTAAATATTAAAATAATTAAATTGAGCATTTTTACAAGTATGGTATTTTTTGACATCCCCCATTTTTCAAAATCGGAGGCTATATCCCTCCAAAAGCCGTGGTTGATTCCCCCGGCGAGGGAATCACCACTCCCGCTCTCGGGCTCGCTCCCTTTGGAATGTAAGCATTCCAAAGAACCATGCCCGCTCGCCCTCCGAGAGGGCTTTTGGAGGGACATAGCCTCCTTGTAATACGATAATTAAAAAACCAATGTGAAAACGCTCGTAAATTGAGCCATCTCAGCCTTTTTCGATAATTGATGTAGAATTTTTTTGGGGAAGGCAGATGGTATTTTCGCTTGACAAATAGGACAGTTTAAATAGAATTAAGTTTATGGAACAGTTACTTGTAGTTCATGGCGGTGTCGGTGATCATATCAGAGATCCGAAAGTTAGAGAGAAAGTTTTAGGAGAGGCTCTGGAAGCCGGTTTTGTGGTTTTAAAGGAGGGCGGAGATGCAGCTCTAGCTGCCGTTAAGGCCGTCATGGTTATGGAAGATTCTACTGTCTTTAACGCGGGTACAGGTTCTGTTCCCAATCTGCTTGGTGAGGTCGAGATGGATGCTTCAGTTGCTACTTCCGAGGGTAATTTTGGAGCTGTGGCTTCGATAAAGAATGTTAAAAATCCCGTACGTGTAGCTTATGAAGTATCGGATAAGACCAAACATTTGATACTTGCCGGTGAGGGTGCCACTCATTTTGCTAGAAGTAGAGGATTTAAAAATTATGACCCTCTGACTGATGAAATGAGGGTTTTGTTTAAAGAAAAAATTGATTGTAGTTCCGAAGAAATAGAAAAGTTGCAGAATCTATATTCAAACGAGGCGGTCGGAGCAATTGCCATTGACGGTTTTGGAACTATAGCTGCTGCGCTTTCTACAGGCGGTATTATTTTCCATCTTCCTGGTAGAGTAAGCGATGTTCCGATACTTGGTGGAGGTGTTTATGCTTCCATTAGAGGAGCAACTACGATTACAGGTTGCGGCGAAGTGATTGTAAGAGAGATGCTCGCGAGAAAAGTAGATGATTATTTACGCGAGCATAGTGCTGAAGAAGCTGCCAAGGATATCATTCAAGAATTCGAGATAGATTTTGGTATAGTTGTGGTCGACCAGGATTGTAAAGTAGGTATAGCTTATAATACCGGATATATGAGCTGGGGTATTAAGACCAACGAATATAAAGAAGTACAGCCAGAATGATATTTTTATTGTTCTCTCTAATTATATTTGACGCCGGAACTGAAACCTTTAAACGTAACTCGATATACATCAACGACCTGAATTTTTGCCTGGAAAGTAGAGGGAAATGGTTGTTTTCGCAGATCGAGGGTGGCGTTGGTTTTGATTATTATTCTTCGGGATGTGATTTGGGTTTTAAGGATGTGTTTATAAGAGGGGGAGCTAATAGATACGTTAAGTCGTTTGATATTAGCCTTTTTCCTGTTTTTCATTATCCCGGCAGGTGCAGGGAGGGTGAAGAGCGAAATTTTTCTGTCAGGCATCCGGGATTTGGCTTTGGGATGGGATTGGGAACAAAGATTTTTTGGTTTTTAATAGATACGGATTTTGAGTTTATAACGCATTCCTCCGATCCGGTTACGAAACATTACATGTTTGAATCGAAGATTGAATTCAATCCCGATACTTTGACCTTTGGACTTGATTGTGAGATGGATAGATTTACGATGATTGGTCAAACTCCGTTTACTTCGGTTTATATAAAGCCCAAGGTAATTTTTTCCGGATGGGGTGATTATGCCCTGAATTTTGGTGTCTCTTTTCTTGTTTATGGCAGGACAGAAGAAACTTTAAGTAATATACAACTTCGGGAAGCGGGCGTAAATACTGGATACTATGGGAATCCTCCGTGGAAAATTTGTCTTGGAATTTCTTCAGCCAGGTTCAGCAGAAAAGCGAGAGAACTTTTTAATTTGGGTATTTTTATTGTTGACGAAGAAGGAAATCCCGCTTCGGGGCTTTTATCTCTTGCCGATTTAGGTAGCTTTCAGATAGAAGAAGGAAAAATTGAATTCGATTTACCACGGGGAATATACCCTATATCCGTTTATGCGGACAGTTGCATTCCTTCCGATACTGTAATCATACTTAAGGAGAAAACAGAGATACTCTTGCAGTTGCGTGAAAAAAAGGAATTGTGTATTGTTGAGGGCGAAATTCTGGACGCGGAAACAGGCGAACCTCTTGATGCCGAAATATCGGTCGAGAATTCAAGTAGCTTTGCGGTAAGAAGTGATTTGGGAACCGGACATTATAGAGTGTATCTTGTTTCCGGAGATTATATTATCAAAGTGATATCGAAAGGATATTATCCTTACACTTCTTTGGTTGAAGTGAAAGCTGGCAAAACCATAAAACTTGATTTTAATCTTCTGCCAATGAGTGTTAAAAAACGATGAAATTTAAAAGGCGCTTTCGGAGGTTTTTTGGATAATAATTTTTTGTTGATATTGGCGTATTTATATTATTAAAGGTTTTTAAAGGAGGTTAAATGCAAAGAATACTCAGCGGAGTCAGGCCTACAGGTAAAATTCACATTGGCCATTATTTCGGAGCTTTAAAAAATTGGGTGGAGCTTCAGAATGAGTACGAGACTTTCTATATGATTGCAGATTGGCATGCGCTTACCACAAATTTTGAGGAGACACAGGGGTTAAGAGATAGGATTATAGAGACTACAATCGATTGGATAGCGGTGGGCATTGACCCGGAAAAGTCGGTTTTGTTTGTTCAGTCCGAGGTAAAAGAGCATGCGGAACTGCATCTTCTTTTTTCTATGCTTATAACTGTTCCGAGACTTGAGAGAAATCCTACCCTTAAAGAAGTGGTAAGAGATAGCGGGCTTAAGGACCAGATTAGCTATGGATTACTCGGGTACCCTGTTCTTCAGGCTGCTGATATACTGGTCTATCGGGCAAATAAAGTTCCTATCGGCGAGGACCAGCTTCCGCACCTTGAAATAACACGTGAATTTGTGAGGAGATTTAATGGTTTATATGGGAAAGTTTTTCCTGAAGTTGACCCGGTACTTACCAAAACACCCAGAATACCAGGCCTGGATAAAAGAAAAATGTCCAAGTCTTTAAATAATGCCATATATATTGCGGATGATCCTAAAGATGTCGAAAAGAAATTGATGACAGCTTTTACCGACCCGAAAAAGATTAAGAAGAGCGATCCCGGGCATCCGAAAGGTTGTGTGGTTTTCGCGTATCTTTCTACGATTGGAATTCCTGATATTGATGATATAAAAACCGAGTGTAAAAAGGGCAGAAGAGGTTGTGTGGATTGTAAGAAAGCCGCAGCCTCTTTGCTTAATGAGTTCCTTGACCCTATAAGAGAAAAAAGAGAAAAGGTAAAGAGAGAGGCGGACATAGTTGAAATTTTGAATGCGGGTGCGGCAAGGGCTTCGGCGGAAGCTAAAAAGACAATGCAATTGGTTAGGGAAGCGATGGGTATGTGGGGATAAGACAACTCCCGCCGTTATTATAAGTCCCCGTACGCTAATAGCTAACCGCTTGGACAACAAACTCTCGAGTTGCGAGTTAAAAACTCAAAAACATTCGTGCTATTCGTCTGCTCCGTAAGGAAGAATGACTGTGTCGGGGTGTAATTCATTGTTACTTCTTGACTTTAGATATAAATAAAGTTACATTTTTAAAATGATTCGGAAACTTTTTTTCTCGATAACTACCATACTTGTGCTTGTCATGGTACTTATCGTGTGTATCGTAATTGCTACTTTACTCGAACGGACATACGGAGGTTCTGCGGCAAGGATTTTGGTGTATAATAGCTGGTGGTTTGAAATTTTGTGGATTTGGTTTTCGGTCGCCCTTTTGATGAATCTTATTCATTTTAAATTGTGGCAAAGGAAAAAATGGGATGTTGTTTTGTTTCCTTTTGCTTTTTTAATTATTTTATTAGGGGCTATACTGACTCGACATTTTGCTTCTCAAGGTTTCCTTTCTCTTCGCGAAGGAGAATCATCCAACCAATTTTTTTCTTCACGGTCTTACTTAAAAATCGGGGTCAGTAATGGACCGGACTCCGTGACAAATGAATACGAATTGTGGCTTTCTCCTTTAGGAAAACCGTGGAGTAGAAAACTTAAATTAGGAAAAACCCCTCTCTTTATTCGCATTAACCATTACATTCCCAATGCAGAAAATCCTGAGACTGCTGAAGCTCTTGATGTGACTATTGAAACTGGGGCTTATCGCCGAACCATTTCACTATTTGATGGAAAAGGAATCGAAGACAAGCCTAAGGTCATTCAATGTGATGGAGTCAAAGTCGAACTCCGACTCGGCGCCAAGTCGTTTCGTTTGCCATTTTCCCTCCGTCTAGTGGATTTTAGAATTGAGCGGAATGAGAATTCGAATGAGCCTTCTCAATTTCGAAGTGATGTGGTGATCGAAGACCCTGAACGTAATATCGAGAAACCTTATTCCGTTTACATGAATCACATTCTCCGGTATCGAGGCTATCGTGTTTATCAGTATTCCTTTGATGAGGACGAAAAGGGAACCATCTTTTTGGTTTCTCGGGACCCGGGAACCACTGTGACGTATGCAGGTTTTTTTCTTATTATCGCAGTTATAGGGCTCTCGTTTTTCTATCCGAAAAGTCGAATCCGGGAGCTCGAAACCGGGATTCGGAAATCCGTGGGGTCTTTTTCAAGTGTTATACTCTTATGCCTTCTGGGAATAATGTGTTTGGGTTCTTCGCCTTTTCATGTTCAAATCGAAAAATTGTACTACAGTGTCCGGATTTTTGAGCGATTGGGTAAATGGTTTGTTGTGGTGGTAGGTATTTTTTTGTTAATGAGTGCGATGCGATTTTGGTCTAAAAACCGATTCGAAAAACTATTTCCCATTTTAGAAAAACTATTTCAATTGGCAGTATGGTTTGGATTTTTAGGATTTACCATAGGATTGGGGATCAGGTGGTATTTATCAGGTCATGCGCCATTAAGTAACAAATATGAATCCATGGTATTTGCAGCCTGGGCCAGTCTTTTGGCGGGCATTATCCTGGCTCGCCATTCTCGTTTATCCATGATATGCGGGAGTTTGCTTTCGGGGATTGTGTTGCTTATGGCCCATACGCCTTCTGTAGACCCCACGATTTCTCCTCTCGCCCCTGTTTTAAAATCCAAATGGTTGATTCTTCACGTATCTATCGCAATAGTCAGTTATGGTTTTTTTGCAGTAGGGACAGCGATGGCCTTTTGCAATCTTTCGGCATTGGCATTTCCTGTTTCCGGAAAGGAAAATAGTTTCCTGCGCAGAGTGTCCATATGGAGCAAAATTACAGAACAGGCGCTCTGGATAGGTATTTTTCTCCTTGCCGTAGGGTGTATATTAGGGGCAATATGGGCAAATGAGACCTGGGGTCGATATTGGGGATGGGATCCGAAAGAGGCGTGGACCTTGATAGTGATTCTTTCTTATGCAATGTTGCTGCATCTTCGCTTCGTTCTCCGTTCCCATTGGACGTATTGGCTCAATGTTTGGGCGTTATTTGCATTTTGGTCCTTGCTCATGACGTATTTCGGAGTGAACCGATTTTTTTCAGGAATGCATACATACGCCGGGGAAAGACAAGCCCAATTTCCTTTTATGGTATTCTGGATTTTAGGTATATGGATTACATTATCGTTTCTGGCGTATAGAAACCGCAAGCGTATTTTATAGGAATTACCGGTTAGTCACAAACGCTGAGTCTAATTCAAATAAAAGGTCGTCCCAACATACATCTGCCACTAAATAAACTGCAGGAATATCGGAGAGTCCGAGGGATTTAGCAATTTCTTGATACAAGAGAAAATCACTTTTTCTCTTAAGAAATACGGTGGCTTCGCAAAGATTAGAAAAAGAAGCTCCTTCCGGATGAATGAGCGAATTTACCACTTCTACTGTATGTTTCACTTGGGAGCGTAAGTCTCCGATATAGATAGTCTCTCCTTTTTCATTAAGGGACGCCGTTCCTGAAACAAAGAGCCATTTTTCCTCGGGTTCTACTACCCTCATGGCTCGGGAGAATGCGGAGCCATATCGATAGGGCGAACGTTGCCGGATCCCATAAAGGGGTTGGATTTGTATTCCGGTATTGGATCTTTTAGTAACTGTTAAGAGATCCATAATTGTAGAAGCGCCTTCAGGATTTTTCCCTTCAATACCTGTACTTGCAGGTAAAAAAATATCTTCCGCATGATTGACATCTCCATTATGAAGTAAGCCAAAATCGGAGTAGCATGTATTTCTCGCCGAATTGAATTCATTATACCAGTCCAGGATGTCATCCGCATAGATCCATGTTCGTACAACGTCCCTGAATGAAGCGCCTTCAGATTTTAAAAGAGCTTCAGCTTTACGAAACATCGTCTCTGCTTGCTCTCGGCGATTATGTCCGCTTGATAAATTCCCTCCGTGGAGGCTTTGTAATTGTAAAAACAAAGCACCGTTTCTACTCCACATTCGTCCTCGGGGGATATTCCCTTCCCGTATGATTTTAACCTTTTCTTCACTTCGAGAGGGACGAAAACTGCGGAGTTGAATTCCTGCAAGTGGGTTACCATAACAGGATTTTCCCTCTATGTAGGTCACCAGACCCGGATCTTCGCGGAACCTATGCCGTACCCTTTTATTTCGAGTTTCGAGTATTTTTTTATGAATCTCAATATTTCCGAATATGCGTTCATGAATAATCTGTGCTTCCGCATCAGCCAGGATTTCAGTCACTTTATCGTAAATAACTTCTGTTAGGTGAATAGGGTCCGCATGGGGATCGTTTACCAATGCGGTGACGCAAAAATAGTTGTTTTGAATATCGGTAAGAAAAATTTTAAATTCCGGATTTACGTCAGTCGTTTGTGTAATGCTCATAAGCCTACTCTGCAATTTATTGCGGTTGTGGATTTGATATCGGCATCTACTTGGGATCCAGTAAAAGGGGAGGATGTAAGCGGAAAAGGAAGATGAAAAAAATCACCAGTAGAATCAAAACACCCTGAACCCAAATGGCTTGGTAATACTTTACTTTTGAAAAATGAAAGCGCATTATATCCTTCATAAATTGACTTCAAAAATATACAACGCATTCTTGAAATGTCAAGGAAAAATTTCGCTCTTTATTTTTGCATCGAAAATCCGGAAAGAACAGGGTTAGACCCTAAAATGTGAAAAGATTGACATAGTAATTGATTTTTAATCTGAGTAATTGACTTTTACGAAATTCTCTTCAGTATAAAATCATAAAATGATTCTTGATGAGCGAGGTATTGAAAAGTTATATAAAACAGTATCAAAGCAAATTATCATTGAAGATAATCCTGACTTTTTTCCGGAAAACGTAGCAGGCTGTGATGTGAGTTACAGAAATAAGGCCAGGGTTTCCTGCGTGGTTTTCAATGTTAAAAAAAAGCAAGTTATCGAGGAGATAACTTTCGATAGGAAAATCCCCGCCGAATATATTCCTGCTAAATTTGCCAGAAGAGAACTACCGCTTATTGTAGAAGCTATTTCAACCGTTTCCGTACCCTTTGATTGCATAATCGTAAACGGACATGGTATTGCCCACCCTGAGAAGGCTGGCCTTGCCTGTTTTGTAGGGGTTATTTTCGATTTACCGACTATTGGCTGCGCTAAAAATATTTTAATAGGAGAATTTAAGGATGTAATTAAGAAAGAAGGCTACTGGTCCGGTATTTTTTATAAAGAAGAAAAGGTAGGGGAGGCTATTTGCACTAAAGATGGTACAAAGCCCATTTTTGTTTCTCCCGGGCATAAAATCGGTTTTGAAAACTCAAGAGAAATTATTTTGAATCTTGCAATAAATAGTAAGTATCCCGAACCCCTGCGCCTTGCGGATGTTAATACAAGAGTAAGTTAAACAGTAAAAAAGCAGCTACTAAGACACAAATAAAAAAAATATATTTTTGCTATCTAAAACCCACACCACCCGTTTTTTAACAACAAATAACACAAATTGCACAAATATTTTTTTGTTTTTTCAACTTGAAACTCATAACTCTAAACAACAGTTAATATTTGTGTTATTCGTGTAATTCGTTGTTCCTATTTTTGGTTTATTTTTGAAATTTAATTTGTAATTTTGCATTTTGATATTTGATTTTTGAATTTTTAGCGGCTTTGCCGCGTTGTACTCTATCTTAAGAAACTTTTGATATAAGAAATTATTCTGTTTTTGAATCTATAGAGATTAAGGTGCGTTGCGGGTAACCATATTATCTTTGGTTTTTCCAAGGCATTATGCAGACGAATAGTAGATTTTCTCGGAATTATCATGTCGAATAAAGCGTTTACCATAAGGACTTTTTTGGGATCGATTAAGGGTGCGAAAGTAAGAGGGTCGAAATAGAGACATACTATGTTACTTTTGATGTCGAACGGAATCCTTCCCTTTTTTACGGATTCGGTAAAAGCAGAGAGGAGTGTTCTTGCTCTTAAGCATCTCTCCCTTGTTATTCCTTTCTTTTTGTATGATTCTCTTGTTTTGTACATCGCCGGGCTTTTCCATGTGAGTATGCTGTGGTCGCCTCCGGCTAAAAGGAAAACTCCTTTTTTTATTCTATCGTCGAGCGCCATCGCCATAATGGAAAACATACTTCCGAGGCTTATTCCGATTATGGAAATCTCGTTATAACCGATGTTTATTAATATATTCACCGTTTTGATTATATCAAAAGTTCCCTGTTTGAAAAAATTGATAGTAGATATTCGGTCGCAAAATAAAGCCATTAAATCTTGTTTTGTTTTTCTATGCCGCTGATAGGGGAGATCTATATAGCATGCTCCTATTGTTTCCGGTACTATTTTCAAATAAGTATCCCACTTTGAACCAATTTCCATTCCGAGTCCGTGAACCAGTATACAGGCTTTTGATTTTTTAGAGGTGTCCTTTAGCAGAAGATAAACGTTATCGTTTGTTTCGTCGAATGTATTGACATCGGATTTGAATCTGATTTCGAATAAATTATTTTTTAAACTGGTTTTTTTAAAGGAAGGTGCTTCCTTGAAAATATTTTCGTGAAGTATCATTTACTGGACTTTATGTCAATAAAATCAGTCGACCCAGTATAGTATTCTTCCGCAGTTGGGACAGGTAACGACGGATTTATTCTCCTGGTCAGGAGATATCATCTGCGTCGGCAAGAGTAAATAGCAGCCCTGACAGATGTTGTTTACAACGGGAACAACGGCACTACCATACCTCTGGGTTAATCTGGTATATTTTCTGTAGATATGGTCTTTTAACTCTGATACGATGCTCGACCTTGCCTCCTCCATTTTTTTTATATTGTCAATCTCGAAACCTGCTTCTTCTTCCTTTATCCTGTCTTTGCGAAGAATATCCAATTCCTGTAAAGAAATTAAAAGTAATAGCTGTTTATCCATTTACACTCCGAAAAGTTTGGCGAGTTCGGCTTTAAATTCTTCTTCTTCTTTTATCGAAAACAATCTCTCATCTGCAGAAATTTCATTGAATGTTTCTGCTATTTTACCAAGCAGTATCAGATATTCTCTTTTTGAAGCATATGGGGGCGCTACTAAAAGGAAAACGAGGCGTACCCCTTTTTTGTCCTGAGCATCGAAATCTATTGGTTTACGCGGCCGACCGACTGCAACCATTAAATCCTTGACTACCATGCTTCTTGTGTGAGGGATTGCTATGCCGTTGCCGATACCTGTAGAACCGATTGTTTCTCGCTGAATAACAGCATTGATGAGTATTTCTTCTTTATCTTTGCTTAATTTTAATGATTGTACTAATTTTTTTATTATTTGAAATTTTTCTTTTGCGTCAATATCCAAAATTATTTTTGCGTCTTTCAGTATCTTACTGATGAGGGTTTTTTTCATAAGCAATTAAAGTATAATGTTCTTTAACCAGTTGTCAATACCCATATGGAACAAAATTTTTATTTAAACAAGTTTTCTATTTGACAAATACGAAAAAAAATATATATTGTTCAAAGAAAGGAGATTAATATAGATTTTCAGACCGTTTATTTGAGATTGGAAGAGTTCTGGGCTAAAAAAGGTTGTACTATAGGTCTTCCGTACACTTCTGAAGTGGGAGCCGGTACCTTCAATCCTTTGACTTTTTTCGGTGCTCTGGGGAAAGACCCTTTGAGCGTTGCCTATATAGAGACTTCACGAAGACCCAAAGACGGGCGCTACGCCGAGAATCCCAACAGGATGCAGCAATTTCAGCAGTATCAGGTAATTTTGAAACCTGCGCCTTACGATGTTCAGGAGCAGTACCTTGAAAGCCTTGAATATCTTTCTCTGGATATAAGCAAACATGATATTCGTTTTGTCGAGGACGATTGGGAATCTCCTACTCTGGGAGCATGGGGATTGGGTTGGGAAGTCTGGATGGATGGGCAGGAAATCACTCAATTTACTTATTTTCAACAGGTAGGGGGCATAACACTTGACCTTATTTCCGCCGAGTTGACTTACGGTCTGGAAAGATTGGCTATTCTTCTTTCGGGAGTCAGTTCGGTTTTTGAATTGCCCTGGTCGCCCGATAAGACCTGGACGGATTTGAATAAAGAACAGGAATATCAATTTTGCGTATATAATTTTGACGAGGCGGATGTCAATTCGCTTTTTGCTTATTTCGAAGAGTGTAAAAAAGAAGCGAGAAGGCTGATTAATAAAAACTTGCTTTATCCGGGTTATGATTTTGTAATAAAAGCATCTCATACTTTCAATCTTCTCGATGCCAGGGGAGCTCTCTCCGTTGAGCAGAGGAATAATCATATACTCGAAATAAGAAAATTGGCAAATATGGCGGCTAAAAAATGGATAGAGATGTACTCATAGAGATTGGTACGGAAGAAATCCCGGCAGGATATCTGGAAAATGCAGTCCGTTCTTTTGAAAACGGATTAAAAGAGCTCTTTTCTTCGAGTAAAATTTCGTATTCGGAAACCAGGACTTTTTATACTCCGCGCCGTCTCGCAGTAATAGTAAAAAATGTTGCGGAAAAACAGGAAAGGGTCGTAAATAAAATAAAAGGACCTCCTGCTGCCCTCGCTTTCGAAAATGGTAAACCTACAAAGATGGCTAAAGGCTTTGCTTCTTCGAAGGGTGTTTCTATCGATTCTTTAAAAGTCGAAAAGATAGACGGAAAAGATTATATTATTGCGGAAATCGAAGAAGATATAAAAACTACGAAAGAAATTCTAAAAGACAGCTTATTTTCTATAATCAAAAATATAGAATTCCCTAAAAAAATGCACTGGGAAAAAACGAATTTCTCTTTTGCGAGACCCATTAGATGGATTGTGGCGATGATAGGTAATAAAGTCATATCTTTTTCCGTTGCCGGAGTTAAGAGCTCTGATGCAACTCGAGGTAATCGGTTGATTTCTTCCGGTAAGATAAAGGTGAATCCTTCGAATTATGAAAAAAAACTCAAAGATTCATACGTTATAGTAAACCCCGAGAAGAGAAGAAATCTTTTGAGAAGTTTAATAGAGAAAGAGGCGAAAAAAGTTAAAGCCGAACCGGTTTTACCTTCGGGGCTTCTTGATGAGGTTTCTAACCTTATAGAAAATCCTTTCGTGATTCTTGGTTCTTTTGACGAAAAATTTCTTGCTCTTCCCGATGAAGTTGTGATTTCCGCGATGGAGACTCATCAAAGATATTTTGCCGTTAAGAAAAACAAGAAGCTTCTTCCGTATTTTATTTCAGGAATAAACAATAGGTCTAATAAAGAGATAATTAAAGGTAATGAAAAAGTTTTGACTGCGAGACTCGAAGATGCGAAGTTCTACTGGGAAACGGACAGGAAAATCCCGATAAAAGAACGCTTACCTAAACTATCAGGCATAAAGTGGCATAAGAATCTTGGAAATCTGCTTGAAAGAACCCGGAGACTTGTAGATATAAGTGTTTGGTTAGGGGAAAATCTGGATAATATAGACATTTCCGCAGTCAAGGAAGGGGCGGAACTTTCCAAGGTCGACCTGACCACCCTGATGATACGGGACGGCAAGGAATTTACGAATCTTGAAGGTTATATAGGTTCCGAATACGGCAGGGGACAGGGATTACGGGAAAAAGTTTGCAGAGTAATCGAGGACCATTACAAGCCCAGGAATGCGGAAGACGGGCTTCCTCGTTCAAAAGAAGCTGCAGTTGTTTCTCTTGCGGACAGAATGGACCTTATCGTAGGAAGTTTCCTGGCAGGAGAAAAGCCCACGGGTTCCAGGGACCCCTTTGGTTTACGACAGGCTATGAACGGTTTCTTAAAAATAGTTTCGGAATTCAAATTTTCTTTTTCGCTCGACAAATTAATTAAAAAGAATCTTGAATTGTTTTCGACCGAAAAAAATGAAAAACTTTTCGAAGAAATCAAACAATTTATAATAGAAAGGGAGGAAGGGAATCTCCAGAGTAAAGAAATAAGATACGACATAGCAAAAGCTGTTCTTTCCGAGAAATGGAATGACATTCTGAACTCTTATCTGGTTGCTAAAGCTATGATGGAGGTCAGAGAGGACGAATCGGAGTTCGAGAAACTTGTTATAGGTCAGAAAAGAGTCTCTAATATTCTGGAGGGTAAAAATCCGGGAAGAGTAAATGAGTCCCTTTTAAAGGAGAAACAAGAAATAGATTTATTTAATAAGGCAAAAGATATTGAGCCTGTTTTAAAGAAGTTTATTGAGGATAGAGAGTATCTTGAAGGTATAAAAGAGCTGAAGAAAATAAGACCGTATATCGATAATCTTTTTGACAACGTTTTAGTTATGGCTAATGAAGAGGAATTGAGAAAAAATAGATTAGCGCTTCTCTATTACGTGAGGAGTTTATTCCATCTTTTCTGTGATTTTGAAGAAATAGTTATTGATTGAAAAGTCGTTACAGCATAACAACTAAATTTTAAATTGAACCACAAAGCACACAAAGACCACAAAGTTTTTTATTTGTTTTCAAACTAACAGCTAAAATCCAAAGGCAAAGAGCTAAGTTTAATAACAAATCACACGAATAACACGAATAAAAAAAACAGATTTAATTTTCTTTATTAATAAAAAAAGATTTGTGCAATTTGTGCTATTTGTTGTTAAAAATGGGTTGTGGGGTGAAAAACAACAAAATTATTTTTATTCTCTGTGGTTGAATTTATCGGTGTGGTTGTGTGTGCGCTGTGTTTTTTATTCATTTTGCTTTTTAATTTTTGATATTTAATTTTCTAACTGTACCACCATGTGCATGAACTCTCCCG
>CAZGBM010000043.1:0-17327 GCA_964523975.1 uncultured bacterium
TGAGTCGTTATCCAGACTTCAAGTCGTGAGTCGGATTTTATTAAAGTTAGCTCGTGGGTTCGTTGGACCGTTTAAGCCATCTAACCGCCTAACGGTCCAACAGATGAAAATCTCTTTATTCTTCGTTTGAAATTTTAATTTATTTTATAAGTATTACCTTTTCCGATTCTATCTGGTCGTTTACCTTTAAAACGACAAAATATACTCCACTTGGTAAATTTCCCCTCTCTAATCTTTCGGAATATATTCCTGCAGTTCTTCTTTCGTTTACCAGTTCTTTAACCCTGGCTCCTGATAAGTTGAATATTTCGAGTCTTGTATTCGAGGGCAGGTAAAGAGAAAAACCTATATCTGTGAAAATATTAAAAGGATTCGGAAAAACGGTTAGAGGACTGAAAAGAAGATCTCCTTCACCGGGCAAATATTCGTAAGCGCCTATATCATAGGATTCACCCTGGGGTCGCGATACTCCTCTTATATCTACTGTCGGCGCCATTTCGCTGCTTCCTGCATCTATTGCGGAACTTCCTTCTTTTAGACGAACGTCGAATTTGGAAAAATCCACAAAATTGCTGTCGTAATTTCTTACCCGTAAATTATGGTCTTCGGTCTGTTCGGAATCCATAGATAAAGTTCTGCAATAAATATTATTTCTGACGACACAGCCCTCGCTTTGAGAACCGTCTTTATGGTCTCCGACTCTTATCCACGGGCTGATTTCCGTTGTTGTGTCTCTGTCTATAACCGTATTATTTATTATGCGGCAATTTACCGCTCCGCTTAAAGTTATACCGTGATAATGCTCGACAATCACGACGTTGTTTTCGACTATCCAGTTTGCGTAGAATCCATCGAAGCAACCGATACCCTGCAAATTTCCCTTATAGGGCTGTTTAGAGTCTTCGTAATTTATGATTGTGTTTCCTATTAATTTAACCCCCCATACGGTATCCGTGCCCACTCCACCTTCACCCACCGACCAGGACTGGAATCCATCATCGTGATTGCCGTTGACGTCGTAGCAGTTCTTTACTGTGTTGTATTGGAAAGTATTGTAGTCTCCCAACCCCCTCAGTCCATCTCCGGCAAAGTTTTCGATTATATTGTATTCGACAAGGCTTGAATCTCCGCTCGATGTTATTCCGAAATTCACGTTTTTACAGTAGTTGTTTCTGATGATTATGTGTTTACCGCCGGAGGAGATTGCCGTACATGATAAGGTATCCCACTGTTGCATATTCCAGGATGAGGCATTTTCAACTGAATACAGATAGCAGTCTTCGACAGTTATATAGGTTGAAGGTCCGGAATAGTTATGCCATTCGATAGATACGAGTATGTTGTTTTCGTATTCTGGAGCGCTTGATGGAGTCATCCTAAGTCCCTGGATACGCCAGTATCTCGTTCCGGTAAAGCGGATGTTTTTGAAGGTAGGAGTATGCCCTTCTGCCGCCCTGATTGTAATATATTCGGTATTGAATTTTCTGGATATGTGAAGCGAACCGTAGTAGCCTGTCCTGCATATAAGAGTATCTCCTGCTTTTACAGGAGCCCCTTTGTTTACCAAAATTAACGAATCTCCTTCGTGGTAGGGGAATGCGAATGGAGCGTAGGTCTCTACCAAGTTTGAATCAAGAACTTCCTGAACCGTAGTCCAGGGTTGAGAACTGCTTCCGTCGTTGCTCATGTTGCCGTTGTTCGGGTCAAGGTAAAAAGTGGCGGAGAAAGAAAATAATGGGATTATCAGTAAGGTTATTGTTAAAGAAATAAAATTCTTCATAATTAAATATACATTTAAATCAGTATGGAGGCAAGGTTAATGAAAGGGATTAGCTCTTCACCTTTGGGTGTTAGCGAAAACAATTAAAAATCTTTTAAATCTGTGTTAATCTGTGTCCGATTTTAGGGTTTCAAAGTGGGAGTTAGAGCACTTTCTTCAGCGCCCTATTGAGTTCATAGACGTCGTACGGCTTAACAACAACATCGGAAAAACCGTATTCTTCATAGTGTGCCATAACAGGGTCGGTAGAGTACCCGCTTGAAACTATAGCCTTTATATTCGGGTCAATCTGAAGAAGTTTTTCCATTGTCTCTTTTCCTCCCATTCCGCCGGGAACTGTTAAATCGAGAATAACAACATCGAAGGGTTTTCCGGAATCCAGCGCTTCTCTATATTTCTCTATGGCTTCGTCTCCATTTTTGGTCAATACGATTGTATAACCCAGTCTTTTCAAAATTCCTCCAACCGTATTACGTACGGTTTCTTCGTCGTCCATAATAAGAATAGTCCCTTTTCCCAGAAGGTCCGGTTTTATCGTGCCTTTTCCTTCTGCTATTTTGCTTTTTTTCTCTTTCATTACCGGCAGGTAGATAAAGAAGGTTGTTCCTTTTCCGACTTCGGATTCTACCGTGATTATACCGTCATGTTTTCGAATAATGGAATATACGGTTGCGAGGCCTAACCCGCTTCCTTTTTGTTTGGTTGTAAAATACGGGTCAAATATCCTGGAAAGATGTTTTTCGGGTATACCCATACCTTCGTCCACGACTGTAATTTTTATATATTTACCTTTAGGGAGATGCAGGGAGCTCTTTTCTTTAAGTATAAAATTTTCGGCTTTTATATATATCTTTCCGCCTTCCGGCATTGCCTGTTTTGCGTTTATCACAAGATTGTCTATTACCTGCGATATCTGACCTTTATCTACTTCTACTTTCCACAGATCAGGAGGAAAATCGTACACGCATTTTACATTCGAACCGTGAAGAGTAAATCCTGCCGAAACTTTTATTATATTCTCAATAGCGGCTTCACCCTTGATTGGCTCTCCGCCTTTCGCGAATGTAAGGAGCTGTTGAGTGAGGTTTTTAGCTTGAATTGATGCCAGTTTTGCTTCTTCTAACAGCTCTCTAATGTCTTCTTCTTCTTCTTTTATCTGAGCGAGGGACAGATTACCAAGAATCCCCGTCAGGAGATTATTAAAATCATGGGCGATGCCTCCGGCGAGGATTCCCAGCGATTCAAGACGCTCGATCTTTCGAAATTCCTTCTCCATCTTCTTGCGTTCGGTTATATCACGGACAATCTTCCAGATGCTTTTAGGATTGCCTTTGTCATCTTTCAATAAAAAACCTCTTACTTCTACAGGGAATACAGTTCCGTCTTTTTTGATGTATTCTTTTTCGTAAACGTCGGAGTATCCTCTTTTCAGAATCTGTTCTTTGATTATTTCGGTTTCCATTTTATGCCACTTTTCGGGAGTGAAATCGGTAAATTTGTAATTTTTGATTTCATCACCGGTGTATCCCACCATATTCAAATATTGTTTATTGAATTCGATTATATTCCCTTCCATATCCAGACTAACAAAAGCGTCCCTTATACTTTCGTAGAGATTGCGGTATTTTTCTTCGCTTTTCTGCAGATATTCCAGTGCGTTTTTGTGTTCAGTGATATCACGGCCTATTGCCAGTATCATTGGATTGCCCTTAAAATTAATGGCATTAAGGTATATTTCCGCGGGATAAGAAGAACCGTCTTTACGATAGTGTGTGGATTCTATCCTGGCGAACCCGCCTTTTTCCAACTTCAGCCAAAGCTTTTCTCTGTCCTCTCTATTCCGGCTCTCGGGGTCTATATCCGCGACCGTCTTAGTGAGCAGTTCGTCTTTTGTATAGCCGGTCAAGTCGCATAATGCTTTGTTAACGAGTATGAGATGCCCATCGAGGTCATGAAGAGAAACACCATGTGGTAGATTTTCTATTACTGCCTGGAATCTTTCCTCGCTTTCCCGTACCGCCTCCTCTGTTTTCTTACGGTCTGTGATATCCAATAGAGATGCCACACTCTGTCGGGTGTTGGGAATCATGTCAACTTGGATAAGGATATTCTTTATTTTCTTATTCCTATCAACAAATCTAAACTCGTAATTTTTTGGTGCGTTCATTGGATCTTTTCTTCTGTTCTTATGATACAGTAGCATTTTTTCGCTATCTTCTTTCGCGACGAAATCCGGCCAGTATATCTTTCCTTCGATTTCGTCTCTGGAAAACCCTGATAGTTCTTCAAATTCCTTGTTTGCCAGAGATATTATCTTGTTTTCTTCTACTATTATCGTAGCGGTACCGGTGTTTTCAAATATCGCTCTGTATTTCTCTTCGCTAATTCGCAATTCCTCCTCCGCCTTCTTCCTTTCCGTTACGTTTCTGGCAATACTTAAAATCACGGGTTTTCCCTGATAGGTAACCGGATTGGAGCTGATTTCTACCGGAATTATGTCCCCGGATTTGGTTCTGTGAGTGGTTGAAAAAACCTGTTTTTCACCTTTTTTCATACCTTCTATGAGACGCCCGATGTCTTTTTCGTCAAGGGTTGAGTCAATATCTTTGGGACCCATCGAAAGCAGCTCATCATACGAGTACCCCAGCACACTGACGGCAGTATCGTTTACCTCAATAAATTTGCCGTTGAAGTCTATGACAAAGGCTGTATCATTCATACCGTTTATTAATTTTTTGTACTCTTCTTCTCTTTCTTTGCGTTCGGTCACATCCAGAGCCATACTAATAACGAGTCTTATCCCGTCAGGCGATTTACCCAGAGGAGCAGAACTAAAATGCCAGATTCGTTTTGTGCCGGATTTTGTTCTTATCTCGAATTCCCCTTCATCGACCCTTTTGTCGATTTTGTACAGTTTATCGATAACTTCCTTTATAATGTTCTTTTTTTTGCCGAATGCTTTCTCGGTCCAGGCTTCCATTGTCGGAATGTCCTTCTTCGTGTATCCCGAGATTTCCGTCCATGCTTCATTTATAGATACGACTTCGCCATTTTCTTTATGGATCATAATGGGCAGGGGCGCATTAATTATCGATTTTCTGAATCTTTTTTCGCTCTCTTCGATTTTTTCCCGTGCTTTCTTATGCTCCGTAATATCGTCATAGACGGCAACGATTTCTCCCGATGGTAGCTTGTAAACACAACTTTCTCTCCAGCTGGCAATTCTACTATCTCTGTATAGAGAAAGAGGATGGCATTCGGGATTTCCGGTTTCCCATACTCTTTTAAAGACATCGAAAAGTCCGAAATCCTTAATGCGGGGGAAGACTTCCAGAACACTTCTCCCGATTATTACTTTTCTTTTTACATTATCAATTTTTTCGCTGGCTTTATTGAAGTCTTTAAAAATAAAATCATTTCCGTTATCTAAGGCCTCGTAGACTGCTACACCGCTACTTATATGGTCGAAAAGCTCTCTGAATCGTTCTTCACTTTCTCTTATTTTCTCTTCGGATTTTTTGCGTTCGGTAATATCACGAACAATTTCAATTACCCTGGTTTTACCGTCAATATCTTTGAAGGGAGTTGATGCCAATTCGTAACTTATCCCGTCAGGCGCGGTCAATTCTATTTTCTGGGTTTTGCCTGTTTTGATGGCGGTCTTTATCAAACAGAACTCACAGGGTTTTTTACGTCCCATATATTCCTCGAAGCAAAGCTTTCCCGTGAGATCGCCGAATCTACTCGTCAATATTTTATTCTGGAATCTTATTCGGTAGTTTTTGTCTATGATGTCAAGACCGTCCGATAGAGAGCTAAGAATCCCTCTAAATTTGTCTCTTTCAGCCCGTAGCTCTTCTTTTGCATTTTGAAAACCGGCGCATTTCTTTTCAAGCTTTGCGACTTTTTTTCGAATCTTCGCCAGTTCCTTCAGGAGTTGTTCCCTTGTTTTTCTTTTGCCCTGAATGACTACCCCCTTTTTAAGATATTTAATATTCGTACAAAAAATACTCCAATTATTAAGTATTTGGAAATTAGGTATTTATGTTTTCAACATGTAAAATATTTATTACATAAGTCAAATATTTACTAAAAACTGGCTGGTAACTTATGCCCATACTGGAGGAATAGACATAAAGAAGCGGGTGTGATGATTTTTTTTCTTTATGTGAGATATTCCTTTTCTTTTTGTCTCATCTTCTTTTTCTGCTTTCCGGTTGTATCGTTATATCCGGCAAGATGTAGTATCCCGTGAACGGTAAGAAGTTTTAACTCGGAAAGCAGGCTGCCAACTTTTTGTCTCTGGGCTTGGGGAATCGAAATATAAATATCTCCCAGCATTTCGGGTATGTCAAAATGAAAGGATAAAACATCCGTTGTCCTATCTTTGTTCGCGTACTTCTTGTTTATTTCTTTCATCTCGGCATCATCAATAAAGGTTATCGAAAGTTCTCCGGTAAGATTTTCGCCTTTAACAACCTGCAAAGCAACTTTTCGTATATCCTCTTCGAATTCAGGAATATTATTGATGAAAATCTTCATCTGGATTCAGTGGGATATTTCGGTCGATGGTGGTGAAGTCCCTCAAGACTCTGTGAAAAATCCTGCGCAATCATCTCAAGGTCCTGCAAGGAAAGGGCCGATTTGCTTAATTGACCGTTACTAAAAGCTTTGTTTATCCTATCATCCACCGTTTTTCTTATTTCTTCGGGAGTCGGATTGTCGAGTGACCTGACGGTTGCCTCAACCATATCGGCAAGCATAAGAATACTCGCTTCCTTGCTTACAGGCAGCTCCGCATCATATCTGAAATAGCCCTCATCTGCCTCATCCAGCATTTTTTTCGCTTTTTCGTAGAAAGGTCGTATCAAAGACGTACCTTGATGTTGTTCTATTATTTGAATGATTTCTTCGGGCAGTTTATTCTGTCTTGCAATATCGATTGCATCTTTAATATGCGATTTGATGATAATAGCAGAGAGCTTCGGAGGCAATTCATCGTGAGGATTGTTGTCGTCTTTGAAATTTTCGGCAAAAAACTCCGGTCTTCTCAATTTCCCGATATCGTGAAACAATCCTCCGACTTTTGCAAGAAGAGAATTTGCTCCGATTGCTTCACCTGCGCTTTCGGAAAGGGTACTTACCATCAACGTATGCTGGTATGTACCCGGAGCCTCTTTTGCCAGCCGTTTGATTAACGGATAATTCAAGTCGGAATATTCCATCCAGGTAAAATTTGTTGATATGTAAAAAACACGTTCAAAAACGTATAGAAGACCAAAAAGCAGAGAAACCGAAAGAATGCCATTCCCCAGACCATAAAGAAGCCCAAAGAAAATATTGCTGATGCTCGACCTGTTGTATATTTCGACGGCAAAAATCAAAAACCCGGTTGATGCGAAAACAACCATACCCGTTCGGTAAATTTCCCCCCTGTTTTTGAAGTTACCGCTTAAGATGCCGCCTGCCAGGCTGCCTGTAAATACCGGAATCAGATTCATAAGACTGAAATTATCGTAAAGCGATAAGACTAAAATACTGGTTACCGCTATCAGCACTCCGAAATCCAGGTTCACGGCAAGAGTAAAGAACATAACAAAACTCGAAAGAGGAATAAGATACCTGGGTAAAAATCTAAATAAAACAAAAATCATCGATATGTTTATTAAAAAAAGATAAAGGTATTTCCTGCTTTCATAGACTTTTTTGACACGGAAGTAAATAAAAGCCAGTGAAAAAAAACAAACCAACAGGAAATACAGTTGGTTCCTGCCCATAAGGGAGAGAATGGAATATGAATATTCTTCGTCCTGATGTCTTCTAAGTGAGTATAGTTTCCCGAATTCGCCCGAATGTATCACTTCATTAGCACCTACTATCTTTTCTCCTTTTCTCACCCACCCGAGAGAATCCGAAACGGATTCCATTGCCTCTTCTCTAACTTTTTCCGTACCCGCAAAATCGATAAGAAGATTCGGCTCTATATATTTTTTAAGCTCTTCCATGAATGATTCTTCAATGGAGAAAGAATTCAGGATTTTGCCGACTCTTTCTTCAAAAAGGTCTTTTACCTCTTTTTGATCCAGAATTGAAGTACGGTCAACGAGAATATCCGAATTCGTTCCCCCTATAAGCAATTTATCGCTTTTACTTTCAGGTAAATTTCCTTTGTTTAAGATAATTCCTTTACTGTAAATATCGAGAAAAAATTTTTTTATATTTTCCTTTTTACTCAATATCTTCTGATTGTAAGGCGATGCTTTGGCGTAAGATGTAATCAGTGAGTCCAGTTTAGGCAAAAAGCTTTCCGGCGTTCTTTCTTCTATCGCCTGAAGCACAGGCGGAACCTGTTCGGCAGCCTTTTTTCTTTCCTTGCTTAATTCATTCTTTGTCTTTAATATTTTAAAATTGTAAGGAGCTATTATGGATTTTAAAGCTATATCTCCTTCCCGCAGAATTTGAATTTTGCCCTTGTATGGGTAGAAAATGTTGAAGATAAAAAGAAGTAAAAGCAAGAATATAAAATGCTCTTTATTTACCTTTATTCTCTTCATATTTTTGGTAAGCTCGTACTATTTTTTCCACAACGGGATTTCTGACCACATCGCTTTCGTTAAGATAAACGAAGGAAATATCCTCAAGATTCTCCAGAATATCCTGAAGTTCTACAAGTCCCGAGGTTGTTATATCCTGAAGATCAATCTGGGTTACGTCTCCCGTTATTACAGCCTTCGAATTCTCTCCTATTCTGGTTAGGAACATTTTCATCTGCGTATGTGTGGTGTTCTGCGCCTCATCGAGAATCACAAAAGAATCTTTCAAATTTCTCCCTCTCATAAAAGCAAGCGGAGCTATTTCGATGATACCGTTATCCACATACTCCTGAATCTTTCTGGCCTGCATCATTTCGTAGATTGCGTCATAGAGAGGTATAAGATAAGGTTGTACTTTTTCTTCGTAGTCTCCCGGAAGAAAACCGAGACTCTCTCCGGCCTCTACTGCCGGTCTTGCAAGTATTATTCGCGAAACTTTTTTCGACAGAAGTGCGGAAATAGCTGATGCTACCGCGAGATAGGTTTTACCCGTTCCTGCTGGCCCTATGGAAATGGTTATCGCATTCTTTTCTATTTCTTCGAGATATCTGGATTGATTCTCCGTTCTTGGCTTTATGACATAATCCGGCAACAATATGATGTTTCTTTTGTTCTTTTTCGTATATAGAAAATATTCTATATCGCTTGTCGTAAGGCTACCTCCTTTTTGCAGAGAATTTATTAACTTGTTCATTAAATCCATAGATTTGCGTACTCTTTCTCTTTCGCCAGTTATCGTCAAAAGAGACCCTCTGATAGTTATCTTTACTCCCAGGTGTTCTTCGAGAAAATTCAAATTCTCGTCCTTCACTCCTAAAAGAGCCACGCTCGATACGTTTTCCAGATTCAACGATTGTTTATACATAGAGTCGAAAAAACAAAACTCCCCTTAAATCATTTAATAAAAGGTTCTTTTCTATTAAACAATTATCGTAAAAACAAATTACGGTCTTGGTATAATTAGGATCCAACCTGGTAGTATCAAATCGGGATTCCTTATTTGATCCCTGTTTGCTTTGTAAATATCTTTCCATCTTGCATATTGCCCATATCCGTAGATTTCCGACCTTTCTGCTCTTTTACGAAGGTAATCACCTGCTTTAACTTCATACCCGGAAATCTGTTCGGGTTTTTTCTCGAGATCTGCCTTTTCTACTTCAGGTTCCGCTATTTTGGTATCCATGGTGGGAACCTTAGTTTTAAGAACATCAATTTGTTTCTGCATTTCCGCAAGTTTTAAATTCAGACTTTCTTCCTCTTCAATTAATTTCTTTATAATGGCGCCGGCTTCATCCGGGCTTAATTTCTTGCATGCCCATGGTGATTCTGTGGGAGTCTGTTCTTCGGTGTTTACTTCCGCCACAGGCTCTTCTTCTACGGTTCTCCCCTGTTTCAGGCTGTAAAGAATTCCTTCGGCGTTATCCAACCTCTCTTCCAAGTTCATTAACGGCTTGCTCTCTTGCCGATATTTCATCAATCTGTCCATTGGAGGCGTATGCGCACCCAACCATTAAAAAGATGAACAACGTTCCCACTAAAAGCTTTTTTACAGATATCCCTTTTTTAGTGTTCATTCTAAAATTGTATGTATAAAACTATAAACAATTCTCGATATTTTGTCAAGGATGGAATTTTTTATTAGCTCCGAGGGGAATCGAACCCCCATCTTCACCTTGAAAGAGTGATGTCCTGAGCCATTAGACGACGGAGCCAGGTCGAATTTAAAATAAACAGAAGTACGCTTTTGTCAAGGGGTTTCGCCTTCCCATTATATCCTTATTCCTTGAGAATGCGAGAGGACGTCGACGATTTTGTGAGTAATAATCAGAAATCCGGTGTAAAAATGCTTAAAGAGCCGAAAAAATTTAAATTGACAGGGATTGGCATTTATGTTATAATTAACCAATTAACGTAGATAATAAAATAGAGGGATTTTAAATAAAATGTACGGTATAAAGTTGATGGTTACGTTCATCGTTGATCTTGTGAGGTCGAAAAAATATTTAAGAAATGGATAATGTAAAGGCTTTCGTAAACAATATTTACAAAAGAAAGTTGCTTAACTGGACGATAAACAAAACTCTTCTTGCGCTTTCCTTATCCCTTACAGTTTATCTTTCCTGGTTGTTTTTCAATAAAAATTTTTATATGACTCCTTTGGAATGGAAAATTCTCCCATTAACATTAATTTTTTCTTTAATTCCTTTTATATTCGGAAAGCCGAATATTTCGGAAACGGTAGAATTTCTTGAGAAAGAGATAAAAGAATTAAAAGGCAGGCTCTACCTTATAATGGAACCATACACTTCTGCCCTTGATTCTCCTGTATACAAAAAAAGAGCAATAAAAGAAAGTTCTTCTATATTAAAGGAAATAGACATAAAGAGACTGACACCCCTGAAAATCAATTTTAAATATCCTGCACTTTTAGGGGTCGTGACGTTGACATTGATTATATTTTCTTTTTTCTCCGGCGGGATAACTCTTGAAAGAATTTCGGATATTCCTGTCGTAACCTATGCCGATAGCAGAGTCGAGGAAAATCATTCTGCCCTGGTGCTTGCAAAAAGTACCCGTTTAAAGAAAATGTTTATATTTTATAATGGTGGCGTAAGGAAAATGATTGATTTCGGAGACGGGAAATTTGGTGTCATGGTAAAGATACAAAAGACTTCGGAAGTTCGAGTGGGATATCGCACATGGAAAAGCGAAGCGATAAAAATCGAAGCAACACCTTACTTGTTTTTAAGCAAATTAATACTTGACTATCGGTTCCCCGTTTACCTTGAAGTGCAATCTTTTACCGATACGTTGTATGAAATCGAAGATGAGGTTTTAATTCAGGCATTGGAAGGTACCGAAGTCCGGTTCTTCGGCTTAACAAACAGAAATCTGGGTAGCATAGAAGGAGCAATCAGCGATAAATCAATAGACGGGCGAAGCTTTTCCGGCAGCTTTATCTTGAAAGAAAAAGAGAAGCTCAGTTTAACGCTAACCGATTCTTCTTCTTTTTCTTCTTATATACTTGATTTTTTTATAAACCCGATAAAAGACGAACCGCCATCCGTTAAATTTATTTCTCCGCGAGAGGAATACCAGCTGGGAGAAACAATGGAAGTCCCGGTGATATTGCACGCTGAGGATGATTACGGGCTTTTCTCGGCAAAATTGGTTTGCGGAAAAAAAGAGATAGAACTTGCCGTTCCCCGGAACGTAACATTTCTGGAAGATTCTTTGATGCTGGAAGTAGGTAATCTTCTGCCGGGAGAAACCCTCGAACTCATAGGAATTGCCATTGATGTGGCGGGCAAGAAGACCTTGTCTTCTCCGATTACGATATACATGCCGACCCTGGAAGAGATATTTAGCGAATATAAGGCTTTGAGCGATACTCTGGAAAATTATGCGACCGATATCGAAGAAAAAGGAAAAGAAATAACGGATAAAATAGGAGACTTCTTATATAAAAATGAGCTGGGCAACGAAAACCGGTATGAAATAAATAAAACGTTAAAGGAACAAAGAAATTTGATTGAAAGTATGGAGAAGTTGGCTGATTTTGTGGAAAAAATGAGAAGCCCGGAAATTTCCAGGGAGATAGATAACATAAAAGAACTTCTCGACAATATGCATGTAAAGGAGTTCTTAAATAACCTGGACAACATGATGAAAAACCCGAATCTTTCTCCCGAGGAATTAAATAAATTAAATACCACTCAGAAAGAAATGCTTGAAACGCTGGAACTCTTTAAGAAAAGTCTTGAGTACCTGAAAAAATTACTGGAATTGAATGAATTTTCGAAGAGGGCGGAAGAGATATATGAAAAACAAAAGGAGATTACTTCATCGCAACCGACAGATTCCCTTTCAAAAATCGAGCTTGAACTTGTGGCTGAACTCGAACAGCTCCTCCGGGATATGGAAAGCTCTACAGATGAAAAAATGAAAAATATAGCCCAGGAGTTTAAAAAAACCAACACTCTGGAAGAAATGAAAAATCTGGCTGACAATATGAAGAACGAAAAAACAAATCAAAAAGCAGCTGAATACATAGAAGAAAACCTTCGAGATTTAAATATGTCTCTGAAAAACTCCAGAGAAGAAAACCTGGGAGAAGAATTTAGTAAGGCTATCCGACAAAAAGGATGGGAACTCGGATTTATATTACATACTCATAACGACCTTATAGCTGCTAAAGCAAGCCTTGAAAAAGGGCTTATCGAACAGGGCCTTCTGGAAGCTCTCGATAAAGTCGATAAGGAATTGAAGATACTGTTTCTAAAAAGTCTTGCTTTCTCTCCCGAAATATTCAAAGACCTTTCAAGGGCAAAAGAAAAGATGAAAGTCTTAAGTCTTGAACTTACGGAAAAAGATGTCCCGAAAACATCGATGGAAAGGGTAAACGATTTAATAATACAGGCAATACTGAAACTCTTCTCCGCTCCTACGCAAAGCGAGGAAGGTCTTGCCGGTGCCATAAGACAGATCATCAAGCAGCAAAATTCCATCTTAAACGGTCTTGGTAAAAATATGCCTTTACCCGTACCTTCCCCGGAGCTGAACGGGTATTTGAAAAGCCTTGCGGAAAGACAACGCCAGCTTGCGGAAGATTTGAGAGGTATGGGAAAGGCTTTCGAATCTCTTGCCTCTGAAATGGAAAAAATGGCAAACGACCTTGAAAGAGGGGTGCAGGACAAGAAGCTTATCGAACGGCAGAAAAAGGTTCTCGATAGATTACTCGAAGCAGAAGAAGCTATAAAAGAAGGCGAGGTCTCCAGCAGAAGACATTCCGAACCCGGAATTTTTGTCGCTCCGAAGAGAGTCGTTTTACCGGCAGATTTAGGTGAAGAAAAAAAGAATCTCAGAGACCTTCTTGAAAAAAGAATAGATGAACCCTATCCTCGCGAATACAAAAAAGAAGTCGAAGATTACTTCAGAAGATTGGTCGAATGATTTACTTAATAGTACTTTTTTCCGTTGCTTCCGATAATAACATCAAAAGTCTCTCTCCTATAGACAAAAAAAATGCGGTATTTGAACTGCTTCGTCAGAAAAGATACGATGCTGCATTATCCCTCGCTTCGGACAGGGATTTAATAGGCTGTATCAAAATTATGAAAGGCGATGTCACCGAAGGAATCGAAGACATAAAGGAGTCCGCCGCAAAAGGAAATATTTTTTCCTGCGATTTGTTCCTGCTTTTTAATTTGAAAGTAGAAAAAGAGGAACTCGCAGACTATATAAAAAAAGAATTGAAAGTTTACGGGGACAGCACTTTTTCTTTTGAATCCCCGTATATTCGTTATCTTTCTCTGCCTCCCGAAAGTCTTTACGCCGGGAATAAGCTTTCCGACTCTGTTCTTTATCCTTACATTATTTTTAAATTGGGCATGAAAAACCTGGAAAAATACCCCGAAACGGCGAAAAAAGATTTCGAGAGTTTAATTGCAAATTATCCTAATTCTGTTCCTGCTTTCGTAGCCAGAAATACGCTCCGGGCTGTTAAAAGCAACGTGGAAGAAAAAAAATAAGGTGACATAAAAATTAATTTATGTCACCTTAAAGTTTAACTGACTCTGAAAGATGTTATTTCTTTTCCGCTTTTTTCTGCTTCTTTGCTTTTTTCTGCTTCTTTGCTTTTTCCCCTTCTTTTGTTTCTTCCTCTTCTTCGAATCCCTCGCCGAATAGTTCCTCTTTTTCTTCGAGCAGATTCTTGTTATCCTTAATTTTGACCAGTATTGTATAAATCAGAGTCTGTCCGGAACCCATAACGGACAATCCGTAGCCGATGACGATGAAAACAACCAAATAGAAAGAAAATCCGAGAAGGTAACTGGCTAAAATGGTCGATTTGGCCACACCTTCTGTTAAAAACGGACCCTGAAGAAATATAAGCGAAGGGAACCATCGCCCTAAAGCCATAGGGAGAAAGTTAGGTATGTATACCAACCATTTAGCATTTCTCCACATTGTTGACCAGTTCGGATTACTCCACTGGCTTAAGACCAGATTGGTCAACGCGAAAGTCCTTTTGATAAGATACGCAAAAACAAAAGCGCATAGAAAAGTCATTGCGAACAGAATAGCTTCCCACAGGATGAGTCTCCATGTCTGGTCATTGACAAGCGAAAAAGCTTCAAAGACCGTATCGAATGTATCGCTGTCTGTAGTACCTACTATCGCCGGAGCGGCAAGAAGCACGACACCTGTTACAACGGTTAGATAAACGATGAAAAAGGCACCGGCTATCAGAGGAAACGAAAACAGTCCTATGAAAACCGGTCCGACATGCGGAATTTTGACGATAAGCCCCATTATAAGACCTACAAGTATAAAAGCAGCTATTATAATAACGAGGAA
The DNA here is from genome assembly GCA_964523975.1 of uncultured bacterium. Taxonomy (GTDB): domain Bacteria; phylum Hydrothermota; class UBA3072; order UBA3072; family UBA3072; genus JAFGHJ01. The sequence goes on from CAZGBM010000043.1 coordinate 14,734, forward strand.
TATCGGAGAACCGAATGCGCCTTTCCAGTTTTTACGAGCAAAAGCCCAGGCTTCCCGCCCTTCATAGAATTCATCACCCTTTAATTGTTCAAAAGTAATCTTGGATATGGCTGTAAGGGTTACGAGATAAAAGAACAAAGCAAAAAGACACGCTATCACATAAATTATGATTCCAATCCAGTTAAGATTACCCTGAATAAAAGGAGCAGGGATAAATCTGTAGGTTTGCCAGATTGCTTTTATCTGCCAGCCCGAAAACAAAAGAGCAGCATAAGATAAAATACTGTATACCAATATTCCATAAAATAAACCCTTTACCCCGACACCTATTTTTCTGGGAGAAAAGCCTAAACGGCCTGCCCGAAATACATCATCCCACCTATATTGAAGTTCCATTTTCCCTCCTTTTAAAAAAAATGATACGGGTAATTTTAAAAATGTCAAGGGTGATTTTTTTCAGAGCTTAAATCCGATTTTTACCGAGGGAAAAGAATAAAACACAAAAACCAACCACTCTTCTTTAAATACAAGGATCTTACAACTACAGGGCAAATAGGGAAAGAAAAATGGAGGAAAATGGGAGAATGAGTATACGAGTTAAAGATTAAAATATATGAACAGGTAATTATTTGGCTTATATTCGAAGAATCTCCGAAGAGAAACAACGAATTATACCAATAGCACAAATATTGACGGTATTTACAAGTTACGTCAGCCTGTGTGAAAACCCAAAATTCAAACATAAATTGTCCTTCTATATCTAACTTTTAACATGGGAAAAGATAAAATTTCAAGTTTTTTGATGATATAACTATCACAACAATAATATTTCTGTGATTGAGTATTGAACTACTTGAAGTATTGAGGAGTTGCTTTAATAAAAATCAATATCTGACCTTCACGAGGAAAAGGCCCTCTGGCGGGGCGATGGAAGGTCTTCGTTTCGTTCCGGAAAGTACATCTTTAACCTCAGTTGGAGAGATTTCTCTTTTACCAACTGCAATTAAAAGTCCTACAATACCCCTAACCATCCTGCGTAGAAAATGGTCTGCTTCTATTTCAATAAAAATGTTATTTTCTTTTTCTTCTATTTTAATTTTTTTCACGTAACAACTTCCCCTGTCTTTTGTCGCAAGATGGGTAAAATCTTTCATTCCGAGAAGTTCTTTACTTGCTCTTTTCATATCTTTTATATTGAGTTTTCCGTCAATTTGGAAAAAGTATCTTTTATTGAAGACAGATTTCTCTTTTGCAATCTGATAACGGTATATTCTCAGAGCTGCAGAAAATCTTGAGTTAAAATCTTCCGGCATTTTTTTGCATTCCTTTACAAATATATCATTTGAAACGTTTCCGTTTATAGCGTTCTTTAATTTTTCGGCAGGAAATTCCTTCGGCACCGCAAAGGAAGCAACCTGTCCGAGCGCGTGAACTCCTGTGTCTGTTCTACCGGACCCCGTCACTCTGATTCTTTTACCAAAGATTATTTTGAGCGCTTTCTCCAGTTCACCCTGAACGGTTCGCTTACCCGGCTGAAGCTGCCAGCCGGAAAAGTCGGTCCCGTCGTATTCTAAGGTTATTTTTATATTCTGCATATTTTAAAAACTTTTTTTACCACAGAGGACACAGAGAAAAACAAAAACACACAGAGAATACAGAGTTTTTTGTTTTACCCAAAATCCCCACCAAAATATATTGTCACATAAAGTACACAAAGAACACAAAGACACAACCCCCTACTTAAATTAGCCACGGATTAACACGGATACACACGGATTTTTTTTTACTAAATCCCAAGTCCTAACCCCCAATATTGCCACAGAGAACACAGAGTTTTTTATTCTAACTTCCAACTTCTTAAGAATCTTTTCAAAGAAGGTCTGACCCCAAATTCCCTTGGTTGAATGGTTTTTGGGAATCAGGATTTGGGATTTGGCAAGGACAACTTAAGATCTTATTTTGAAAAATTAGTTGACTTATTTTGGTATAATATTATAATATTCAACATGAAACGCTCAGCTCAGTTAAATACTAAAAGAGGGGGTTAGAATGTTTAATGATTTACGTTTTGCAGGTACTATTGCCTGTTTACTTATGTTCGTATCCATCGACATTTACGCGCAGCCCGATACACTCTGGACAAAGACTTACGGAGGGTCAGATTATGATAGATGCGGGTCACTTCAACAGACTTCTAATGGAGGATACATTATTGTGGGATTTACAAGTTCATTCGGTGAAGGCGGAACTGATGCTTATCTCATAAAGGCTGATTCCTCCGGTGATACTCTCTGGACTAAGACTTATGGGGGAGCAAGTTATGATTATGGCGAATCAGTTCAACAGACTTCTGATGGAAAATACATCATTGCGGGAGGAACAGAGTCGTTCGGTGCAGGTGGATCTGATGTTTATCTCATAAAGGCCGACTCCTCCGGGGATACGCTCTGGACTAAAACTTATGGTGGAGGAAATGATGATTATGGTAAGTCAGTTCAACTGACCTCTGATGGAGGATACATTATTGCGGGACGGACAGAGTCGTTCGGTACAGGTGGATCTGATGTTTATCTCATAAAGGCCGACTCCTCCGG
>CAZGBM010000044.1:0-3824 GCA_964523975.1 uncultured bacterium
CCTCTATAGCCTTATTAAGAAGAGGAATCGCATCATTATAGTTTTTATGTTTCATATGTTCAAAAGCAAAACTGTAGTATCTTTCTGCCTCAGAAACTTCCTGTACCTCAGCCTGTTTTACCTCTTCCTTCTTTTCACCAGTAGATGCACAGCTTATTAAAACCATTAAAAAGAAAAGAAAAAATATCCTTGTAACTTTCATTTTCAATCCTCCTTTCCTTTCAATTTATTTTTATAGAACGGTAACTCAACCTTTGATAAATTAATAACTTATTAAAATAAAGATTTTTTCTTCATTTATATTATAAAAATAAAGAAAACAGCTCCTACAGTCAAGGGGTTCTGAAATATTTATATTTATATTTCTATTTCTGTATTTTCGGGATTAAATCTCAACGCTTGATAGTAACGTAGATCCTTTAAATCTAAGTTAAATGGTTATATAGAAAAATGCTTAAATAGCAAAAACAAAACAACAACTACATGTTCTACATGTGAAAAAATTTTGGTTGTGGGGTGGGCTTCAAAAATAAATATACTTTTTCTCTGAGCCTTCTTTGTTCTCTGTATCCTCTTTTTTGGTAGAGAGGGAGGATTAAGTCTTGACATATGCCTCCGAAATCTATAAAATAACACAATAAAGGAGAAATTATGAAAGTCGCTTCGGTTTCCGAAATGAGAAAGCTCGACCAGACCGCCGTAAAGAAATACGGCATCGACGAAATACTTTTAATGGAAAATGCGGGTAACGCGGTTTTCTATACGATAGAAAAAGAAATGGGAATTAAAGGCAATAAATTCCTGATTCTCGCGGGAAGCGGAAATAACGGAGGCGACGGAATGGTAGTTGCCCGTAAGCTTTACTCAAACGGCGCTCAAGTTAAATTTTTCCTACTTACGGACGAAAAAAAATTAAAAGGAATAACAAAAAAGAATTTCCAAATATTAAAAAATACGAGGATTCCCATCAAGAAAAAACCTACACAAAAAGAAATCCAAAAAGCACTGAAAGAAACAGATATAATTATAGATGCAACGCTCGGAACAGGACTCTCCGGAGAAGTAAAAGGAATTTACAAAAAAACAATTGAACTTGTAAATAAATCAGAGAAAAAAATCGTAAGTGTAGACATTCCTTCCGGTATTAACGGAGATACCGGAGAAATTATGGGAGTTGCCGTAAGAAGTGATATAACAGTAACTTTCGGTCTCCCGAAAATAGGAAATCTTAATTACCCGGGATATGAATACTGGAAAAAACTTTACCTGTCCCATATTTCTTTCCCTCCCGAACTTTACAACGATAAATCTATAAAAACCGAAATAAATTATACTTTAACATTAGAGAAAAGAGCAAAAGACACACATAAAGGGACTTTCGGTAAATGTTTGTTTATCTCGGGTGCAAAAAAATATCTCGGTGCCCCATATTTTTCTGCAATGTCTTTTCTTAAAGCAGGAGGAGGGCTTTCTTATCTCGCGGCACCTGAGTCTATTTCCTCTTTTGTTGCCAGAAAAGGCAAGGAACTCGTACTTCTTCCGCAAAAAGAGACGAAAAGCGGTTCGATATCAAAAAACAATTTCAAAGAATTGATTGAATTCTCGGAAAATGTCGATTTCGTTGTTATTGGTCCCGGACTTTCTCTCGAAGAAGAAACACAAGAATTGGTTCGTTCTCTGGTAAGCGGAATAAAAAAACCTCTACTCATTGACGGAGACGGTTTAACTGCTTTAAAAGATAATCCAGATATACTTAAAAAAAGAAAATATCTGACAGTTTTAACTCCACACCCGGCAGAATTTATTAGACTATTCGGGGGAAGGACAAAAGAGACTAAGATAAATAGAGTACAAATTACAAGAGAAAAAGCTTCTGAATACGGATGTTTTATAGTATTCAAAGGAGCTAACTCACTCATTGGATGTCCGGATGGAGAAGTCTTTATAAACCTTACGGGAAATCCCGGGATGGCTACTGCAGGTTCAGGTGATGTACTTACCGGAATAATTGCCGCAATGTTCAAAGTTGTTCCTTCTGACACCGAAAAAGATATGTTTAAAAACGCTGTTAGAATTGGCGTTCTGATACATGGCCTTGCCGGAGATCTTATAGCCCGGAAAAAAGGAGAAGACGGCATCACGGCTACCGACATTCTGAACTCAATACCCGAAGCCATAAGAGAGTACAAAAAAGCCGGAGATGAATTAATCAGTAGTATACAAATAATTTAGGCCTGGCCAATACACCGAAATGTAAAAATCAAATATCAAAATGAAAAATTACAAATCAAAGTTCAAAAATAAAAACAAAAAAAGAGAAACAACAAATCACACAAATAGCACGAATAAAGACAAAGAAAATTCTATTTTTCTACAACCCAACTACCCAACAATTTAACAAGCCAACGAAAAGAGAAAGGACGAACCAATGAATAACACAGGCATTTTTAATTCATTCGTGAAATTTGTGCTATTTGTTGTTAAAAAATGGTGTGTTGGGGGAAAAACAATAAAAAATTTTGTGGTTAAATTTTCTGGAGTGGAGTTGTGTGGGCTTTGTGACCTCCGTGTTTTGATTCGGGGGAGTAGGCTGTGGGGATAAATAGAATAATAATCTCTGTGCTCTCTGTGGTAAAACATTCTGGTGTAGAGTTGTGTGTGGCTCTGTGTTCTCTGTGTTTTAATTCGGGAGGTAAGGTGTGGGGTAAACAGAATAAAAATCTCTGTGTTCTCTGTGGTAAAATTTTTTTGGTTGGGGTGTAGGGGGCTAATGAAAGCCTGGGTTCTTGAAAAACAGGGAAAAGCCGAAACAAGCCCCCTTATAAAAAAAGATATTCCAATTCCCAAAGTCTCAAAAAATGAGATAAGAATAAAGATTAAAGCAACCGGTATCTGCAGAACCGATTTACACACAATAGAAGGTGACCTGCCGTTACATAAAAAACCAATAATCCCCGGACATCAAATCGTGGGGATTGTGGATGAAATCGGCAGCGGTGTAACCTCTTTTAAAAAAGGAGACAGAGCAGGTGTAGCCTGGTTATACAGTTCCTGCGGCAATTGTAAATTCTGCACATCCGGAAGAGAAAATCTGTGCAAGGAAGCAAAGTTCACGGGCTGGGATGTCGACGGAGGTTACACAGAACATATCGTTATAGACCAGGATTTTGCCTATCGCCTAGGAGAAAATCATTCATTCGCCGAACAGGTGCCTTTTATGTGCGCGGGGATAACAGGATACAGGGGATACCGTCTTGCCGAAATCAAAGAAGGTGAGAAATTAGGTTTATTTGGATTCGGATCAACTGCTTCTTTTGTCCTCCAAATTGCTAAAGCAAAAGATATCGAGTGTTTCGTAGTCACAAGGAGCGAGCACAACCGAAAAGCAGCAAAGGAATTGAACGCCGATTGGGTCGGCAACTACGATGATAATTTCCCCGTAAAGCTTGATGCGGCGATACTTTATCCGCCTGCGGGAAAACTCGTTCCTGAAGTTTTATCGCTGCTCGAACCCGGAGGAAGGCTTATACTCTCCCCCATATATATGTCACCAATAGGAATCAAAGATTATACGAATATACTCTGGATGGAAAGAAGCATTAAATCGGTTGCAAATATAACCCGCAGGGATGGGACAGAGTTTTTAAAAATCGCCGATGAACTTAAACTAAAATCGCGAGTAGAACTATTTGACTTCGATGATATTCCTGAAGTTCTTATAAAAGTCGCAAAAGGGAAAATTGACGGAACCGCCGTTGTTTCTCTCGAAAAATAAGTTTAAAGTTTCGGGTTTTGAGTTTCGAGTAAAAAACAAATAAAAATCC
>CAZGBM010000044.1:3924-16998 GCA_964523975.1 uncultured bacterium
TCTGTGGCAAAAACATTTGCAAAATTTATTTTTTGTAGTATTATATACTAATAAGGAGGCCGTATGGCAGAAATCTCCGTACAAACCGTTTATTTCGAAGAACCTGGCAAAATAAATACAGAAAGAACCCTTCAAATTGCTTTAAAACGAGTTCAGGAATTGGAAATCGACCAGATAGTTATTGCTTCAACGGACGGATATACAGCTCTTGAAACTATGGAAGTTTTCAAAGATTATAATCCCATAATCGTAACCCACTCCACCGGATTCAATAAGCCAAACGAACAGGAAATGCCGGTTGAGGTACGAAAAAAACTTGAGGATATGGGAGCTACTGTATTAACATGTCTTCATTCGTTCGGTGGAATCGGAAGAGCAGTCCGAAAAAAAATGAATACTTATCAGCTTGACGACATCATAGCCGGCACACTTCGAGTTCTCGGAGAAGGAACGAAAGTAGCTTGCGAAATCACTCTCATGGCAGCAGATGCGGGGCTTATAAACACAGAAAAAGAAGTCGTTTCAATTGCAGGGACAGGTAGAGGAGCAGACACGGCTTTAGTTTTAAAGCCAGCCAACACACAGAGTTTCTTCGATCTTAAAATAAAAGAAATCCTCTGCAAACCGCGACTGGACTAGTTCTCAGGACTTACAGGAATTGGGATTTAGTAAAAACAATAAAATTTTTTTTATTCGTGCTATTCGTGTGATTTGTTGTTGAAAAAGCTGGGGTGGTGTGGGTTTCAAACAAACACAAATATATTTTTTTTCTCTGTGTTCTCTGTGTCTCTGTGGCAATATTTCATCAATTTACAATCATTTCAATTTTGAACACTTGACAAAATTAAATTTCCTCTTATCCTTTTAAAAAATGAAAGAGGCAAAGGAACTTCTAAAAGAAAAAGGTATAAATCCTTCTATTCAGAGAATTAGAATACTGAAAAGCCTTATGGCAACAGAGCGCCATCCCACAGTTAAAGACATCTACGGCAAAATATTGAAAGAAATACCCACTCTTTCAAAAACGACCGTATACAACACCGTCAAACTTTTTGCGGATAAAGGCATTCTAACTCCAACAAGAGTAAAAGAAGACGAAATCAGATATGACATAAACGTATATCCACATACTCACTTCAGGTGTAAAAGATGCGGTAATATCTATGATCTTAAAAAGGAGAAACCCCCGATAAAAGAAAAAAAGGAAATTGAGGGTCATCTGATAGAAGAAAAATGCATATGTTATTGGGGAATTTGCAAAAATTGCAGAAAAAAGGTGGAATCCAGATGAATGAAAAAGCTTTATACACCTTAAATTACGGAGTATATATCGTATCCACAAAAAGTAAAGAGAAACTTAACGGGCAAATAGCCAATGTGGTTTTTCAGGTCACTGCCGAACCTCCAAAAATTGCAGTTTGTCTTAACAAAGGAAATTTAACGCATGCCCTTGTTTTAGAAAGTAATATTTTTAATGTTTCCGTACTCGGTGAATGTTGTACAATGAAATTAATCGGAAATTTCGGCTTTAAAAGCGGAAGAGATATTGACAAATTTAAAAATTACGATTACATAATAGGTAAGAATGGTGCACCTATAGTAACCGACTCAGCAGTAGCTTATATTGAATGTAAGGTGGAAAATACAATGGACGTAGGAAGTCACACATTGTTTGTTGGGAAAGTCACCGAAGCAGATCTCCTGATGGAAGATGCTCCAATGACTTATTCTTATTATCATTTGGAATTAAAAGGCAAAGAACCGGAAGCAGCACCGACATATAGAAAGAAAAAATGAAAATAGCCACAGAGCCTCAGAGAACACAGAGTCACACACAACACCCCAATTTTTGTTGTTTACTTAAAAAAACATCTGGGCAAACTCATACAGAGACACAGAGAACACAGAGCTATACCACACCTAACCCCAAATTATATTTTGTTGTTTTAACTCCCAACCTACAACACCAAAAAATTTTTGAGACACAGAGAACAAAAAGAAAATCTTCTTGCCTTAAACACATCTTATGACAGAAGACAAAGAAATAAAAGAACTAAACGAAATTACAAAAAAAATAATTGGATGTTGTATCGAAGTTCATAAACATCCAGGACCTGGATTACTTGAATCAATATACGAATCTGCTCTATGCGTAGAGTTTGATCTTAACAATATTATATACCAAAAGCAATTAACGATTCCCGTTGAGTATAAAAATCATAACATCGGGGAAACCAGATTAGATCTATTGGTAGAAGAAGAAATAATTGTAGAGCTAAAAGCAACCGATAACTTATCGCAAATTTATAATGCTCAATTACTATCGTATTTAAAAATGGCCAATAAGGAATTAGGGCTTTTGATTAATTTTAATTCTGCACCTTTAAAAGATGGAATAAAAAGAATAATACGTTAATTATGGGTAGGACTCTGTGGCAAAAAATCAAAAAAAATATGGAGATGGGCAGGGCTCTGTGAGCTCTGTGTCTCCGTGGCAAAAAAGGAGGAAACATGGATAAATACGAATGCACATTCTGTGGTTACATATATGACCCTGAAGACGGCGACCCCGAAAACGGAGTCGAGCCGGGAACTCCATTTGAAGAGCTTCCGGAAAACTGGGTTTGCCCGATTTGCGGGGTTGGTAAGGAAGAATTCAAAAAAATAGAAAAATAACACAAAAACAATGAATTTTCCAACTGACATCTCTCCTCCGCTTCAAGCACTACTGGCGACGTGTTTCACATACTTTCTGACCGCACTTGGCGCAGCAAGTGTTTTTTTTACAAAAGAAGTAAATAAAAAGCTTATGGATTGGATGCTTGGCTTTGCAGCAGGGGTTATGATCGCAGCAAGTTTCTGGTCCCTTCTTGCCCCCGCAATAGAAATGAGCAAGGGGCAAAGTATTCCAATGTGGGTTCCACCGGCAGTAGGGTTTTTAATGGGAGGAGCACTAATCAGATTAATAGATAGGATTCTTCCCCATTTACATTTAGGCTATAAAAGAAACCAAGCCGAAGGAATTAAAACTTCTTGGGAAAGGTCAGTATTACTTGTAACCGCTATAACATTACATAACTTTCCGGAAGGTCTCGCTGTAGGTGTTGCTTTTGGTGCCGCAGCTGTTGGCTTGCCTTCCGCATCACTGGGTGGTGCAATAGCTCTTACACTCGGCATAGGAATACAGAACTTCCCCGAAGGAATGGCAGTATCAATGCCGCTAAGAAAAGAAGGACTCTCAAGACTGAAAAGTTTCAACTTCGGGCAACTATCCGGAATTGTGGAGCCTGTAGCAGGAGTCCTGGGAGCGCTTTTCGTAATACACGCTCAAACTTTGCTACCTTATTTCTTAGCCTTTGCCGCAGGTGCTATGATTTTTGTGGTCGTTGAAGAAGTGATTCCCGAATCTCAACACGGGGGAAACGAAGATTTAGCTACAATGGGTACCATGATAGGGTTTGCGGTTATGATGATATTGGACGTCGCACTTGGATAAAAAAACCAAGAGTAAATCGAAAAAGGAGAAACAACGAATATCACGAATAGCACAAATATTTAAAAAAACAGAAAATGAAATTTATAAAAAAAGATTTGTGTAATTAGTGTGATTTGTTGTTAAAAAAACTTTATAGAGGTTTACTATGATAAAAAAAGGCGAAAAAGCACCGGATTTTATATTAAAGGACCAAAACGGGAAAGAAGTAAAATTGTCCGATTTTAAAGGTAAAATAGTTTTGCTTTCCTTCCATCCGCTTGCATGGACCAGCGTATGCGCGAAGCAAATGCAATCTCTTGAAAAAAACAGGGGAAAATTCAAAAAACTCAACACAATTGCTCTCGGAATAAACGTCGACCCTGTCCCTTCCAAAGCAGCATGGGCAAAAGCCTTAGGGATTAAAAACACAAAATTACTATCCGATTTCTGGCCTCACGGTGAAATCGCAAAGAAATACGGGATTTTCAGCAAGTCACAGGGGTTTTCTTTAAGAGTTAATATAATCGTAAACGAGAAAGGCAAAGTCATCTTTGTGAAAAAATATCCCATTTCTAAACTTCCTGATATAAAAGAGATCATAGGTTTTCTATCGGTATTATGAATATATTGGCCAACCTTATAATACCTTTAGGAATATTGACATACCTCTCTTTAATTCTGGGAATAATATCGGGACTTAAAAGATGGAAAATCAAACACCATAAGACAATTGCGATAATAGCAATAATATTTGCAACACTACATGCATCACTGGTTATATATTTTAATTTATGAATAAAACGAAGGAGGAATATAATGAAAAAAAATAGGCTTTTCAAAATCGTTTTCCTATCGATTTGTCTTTTCTCTTTAAAAACTTACAGTCATTCTCCAACAAAAATCGACCTGGATTTTAACAATGAAGAGAAAATATTGAAAGTAGAAGTTCATCATCCCGTACTTTCCCCGGAAAACCATTATATCAAGAAGATAGAAGTTTATTTGAACGATAGTTTGAAAATAGTCCAGAACTTCAATCTACAAATAACCAAAGAAAGCCAGAAGGCAGGTTACTTCATTTTCGAGGCAAAAAAGGGCGATGTGATAAAAGTTAAAGGAACCTGCAATAAACATGGCGACAAGACTGAAAAGCTGATAGTCCAGGAGAAAAAATAAAAAACAAAAAAAATAGTTTCACATGTAGATAATATAGTTAATATAGAAATAAAAGAAACAAAAAACTACAGATTCTACATGTCCTACATGTAAAATTAAGGGAGATAGAATGAATGTAAAAGAAGCAATAAAAAAAAGAAGAGCATACCGCTCTCTCGACCCGGCTCCAATTGACAAAAATCTTATAGAGGATATTGCCGAAAGCGCCTCTCTATGCTGTTCATGCTTCAACAAACAACCATGGAATTTCGTTTTTATTTACGATAATGATAAACTAATGAAAATGCGTAATGCGCTTTCACAAGGTAACGAATGGGCCTACAATGCTTCGATGATTATAGCGGTATTCAGCAAAAAAGAGCTTGATTGTGTCGTAAAAGACAGAGAATACTTTTTATTCGATACAGGTATGGCAGTGGGCATGATGATATTAAGGGCTACAGAACTTGGACTTGTGGCTCATCCTATCGCAGGTTTCGATGAAGATAGAGCAAAGGAAACACTTGATATACCCAAAGAAATGAAGCTTATCACCCTCATAATCGTGGGAAAACATTCCGAGGAAATAAAAAGCGAGTTAAACGAACATCAGGCAGAAAGCGAAAAACAACGCCCACCACGAAAATCCTTCGGAGAGTTTGCCTGGATTGACGAATTCAAAAATTAAAAACGATTAAAACAGCAATTGACAAAAATATATTGAATCGTTAAACTTAAAATAAAAAAAGGGGAAATTTTTAATGTTATTATTAATTGCTCTATCTTTGATATCGGATACAAATCATATAAAAAAACAACTCATCAAGTCCGACTCTCTATACCTTGAAAGTTACAAAGACACTACTCTCTTTAATGAAGCTGAAAGAATACTTGATGCTCTTATACTTGATTCAAAAATTATGCAGGATGAGATCTTCTGGAGAAAATCCCACCTCTGCTTCGAAAGAGGCTATGCCCTTAAGGAAAACACCAAAAAGAAAGTGTGGCATGAAAGAGGAGAAAAACTGGCAAAATTTGCTATCGAAAAAAATCCAAATAACCCCGAAGCCCACTTTTGGTTTGCATTAAATAAAGCCGCAATAGGAAAAATAAACGGTGTTTTAAATTCTCTATTCATGGTAGACGATCTAAAAAAGGAATCACAAAAAGTTATTGAACTTGACCCCAAACACGCAGGAGCGCATATGCTTCTGGGAGAAATTTATAAATCCCTTCCGGGTCTATTTGGAGGAGACAAGAAAAAAGCAATCGACGAGTTCAAAATAGCTATAGAAAAAGATTCTCTTTTTACTGCAACCTATGTTATTCTGGCTAAAACATACAGAGATATCGACAAAATTGAGGAAGCAAAAAAAACACTTAATAAATTATTATCTTTCAAAACATCACGCGATATAAGACGTTTTGAATTATACGATAAAAAAGACGCTGAAAAACTGTTAAAGGAAATCGAAGAAAAGGAATAATTAGGCCAACCACAAAGAACACAAAGCTTTTAATTGTTTTTAACAACAACTCATTTTTTAACAACAAATAGCACAAATATCATAAATTTTTTTTAACTCATGCTTTTCGACTTTGGGCTAATAAGTTATTAGTATTATTTGAGTAATTCGTTATTCCTTTTTGGTGTTGAGAAAGGGAAAAACAGCATAACCTCTTTTATCTGTAAGAAATTTCAAAAATATAAAGACCTTTCCTCACCAATTGTTGTTTTTGCTCCATGACCGGGATAAATAATCGTCTCGTCGGGTAAAAGCATCAATTTATTTTTAATACTTACAAAAATGTCTTCTTCGTTTCCTCCGGGAAACATCGTGTTACCCCATCCACCTGCAAATAAAGTATCCCCGGAAAAAAGATATTTCTTTAAATAAAAACAACAACTACCAGGCGTATGTCCGGGAGTATAAATAACCGAAATTTCGTTTCCGTCAAAAGGTATTTTCTCCCCATCCATAAGTTCTCTATCAGCTATATCAATCATATCGGAAGCATGTATTGCAACTCGCGACCGGACCCCCTCCTTCACGGGAAGCAGAGCCTGGATGTGATCATAATGATTGTGCGTCAGAAGTATCAAATCTACAGTCAAACCGGAGACCTCTTTCATTATTCTATCCGGTTCCGCCCCGGGATCTATAATTATACCACGTCCCCCGGAAGTGAGAATATAACAATTTGTCTGTAGAGGACCAACAACCAATTTTTTTATATTCATTTCATTTTTAAACCCATTACAAAATATGAATAGCTAAAACCCTAATTTTGTCAAGTATGAAACTTAACCCATCCACCCAAAACACCAAATAATTAGCCACAGAGACACAGAGAACACGGAGAAAAAAATATATTTTTGTTGCTTAAAACACCCCACAACACCCTAAAATTGAGCGCGGATAAACGTAGATTCAAAAGAATTTCTATTTGTAATTTAAAAAACACCACCTCAAAACCCCAAATATTTCGACAGGATTAACTGGATTCACAGGATTTTTTTGTTTATTGTTTTTACCATTTAACCATTTTTCAATTTAACCATTTAACTTAGATTTGAAAAATCTACGTATGGAACAACAAATCACACCCCGTTACAGTCATTCTTCCTTACGGGGCAGGCGAATAGCACGAATATTTTTCAAAAAACAAATTTTATCTTCTATAATTAATAAAAATGATTATTCTTAAATTTATTTGTGAAATTTGTGCAATTTGTTGTTAAAAAAACGGGTTGTTGGGGGGCAATAGAAAATCTGTATTTTTTTGGTTAAATATTTTGTTGTGAGAAAGAGTTATTTTGCATTTTTATTTGTCATTTTGCTTTTTAAATTTTAATATTTGATTTATTGCTTTACCGATACTCGAAATCCTAAAATTAGTGTACAGATAAACAGAGATAAGAAAAGCTGAATTACTGTATCATCGGGGTGTTGACAAATAAATAATTATAGCTAATTTTGAATATAGGTATTTTCAGACCTACAAAACAGGAGGTAAAAATGGACAGAAGAGATTTCTTTAAGAAAATGTTTTCTCTCGCCGCTCTTGCAGGTATCTCTTCCATTGCTAAACCGATCCCTCTTCTTGCAGAAGAAGACAACAGCAAAATTAAAAAACCTCCAGATCTTGTAGCAGTTAGAAACGGAACTCCGGAAGGAATGTTTGACGAAGGGATTAAAGCCTTAGGCGGAATGAAAAAGTTCATACGCAAAGGACAAACGGTTGTTGTAAAGCCCAATATAGCCTGGACCGCGAATCCGGAAGGAGCCGCAAATACAAATCCGGCTCTTGTTAAAAGAATAATCGAACACTGTTTCGATACGGGAGCGAGCAGAGTATACGTTTTTGACCATACCTGTGACGACTGTTTTACAACTTACAGGGTAAGCGGAATCGAAAAAGCGGCAAAAGAAGCAAAGGCAACTGTTGTACAAGCAAACAAAGAATCATACTACCAGGAAGTAAGGGTTCCTGGAGCTCATTTGCTGAAGAACGTCAAAGTCCATGAGTTAATATTGGAAAGCGATGTTTTCATAAATGTTCCTATATTAAAAGACCACGGAAGCACCAGAATGACTTGTGCCTTAAAAAACCTGATGGGTGTTGTATGGGACAGGTCTTATTATCATAGAACCGACCTCGACCGGTGTATTGCCGAATTCCCGTTATACAGAAAACCGGATCTTACCATCGTTGACGCCTACAATATATTAACGAATGGGCCGCAATCACGTTCTCTTGAAGACGTCGTAAAAAAAGGCATTCAGCTTTTATCGAAAGATATGGTAGCACTTGATGTCGCCGCTTCAAAAATACTGGGTGAAGAGCCCGGAAACATAAAGTATATAAGTTACGCAGCCGAATTAGGTTTGGGAATCGCCAATCTTGATGAACTAAATGTAGAGAGAATTGCCCTGTAAATGAAAAAAGGGAAGTTACAGTTCCTGCGATTATCTTCGGAAATTTTCTTCTTTCTTTTCATAGTTGCTTCTTTCCTTCATTTTTTTCCACAAAGATTCAAAGCAATACCTGTCAGAACCCAAATTATCCCTCTGGCAATTTCCTTCCTTCACGAAGAATTTTTACCATCATTACTTCTACTTGTTTTATTTTTCGTAATCACAATAATCTTCGGCAGAATTTACTGCTCTTTTTTCTGCCCTCTCGGTGGCTTTCAAGACATATTAATAAGAATAAAAAAGAAACCAAATTTCAAATATAATAAGCCGTTAACCACCGTTAGACTAACTATCCTGTTGTTATCGATTGTAAGCGCAATATCGGGAAGTCTTTACCTCTTCAGCTTTCTGGACCCGTATAGTTTCTTCGGCAAAACGACAAACTACCTTTTGAAACCTCTTATAGCCCTTATCAACAATGGCAGCGAATTAATCCTCAGGAAAGCTAACATATACTGGCTCAGGATAATAGACCTTCCGACTATCAATCCTTTATCTATAATACCTTTTATATTAATTCTCGGAGCGATTATATATTTCTCCGTAAAAAGGGGCAGACTTTACTGTAATTCCATTTGCCCTCTGGGAACCTTCCTCGGAATTTTTTCTGTTCGATCGCTATACAGAATAGAAATCGATAAAGCAAGCTGCATCTCCTGCGGAATCTGTGAGTCTGTTTGCAAAGCGGAATGCATAAATTCAAAAGATAAAATTGTCGACAATTCTTCCTGTATAAGATGTTTCAACTGCCTGGAAGTATGCCCGAAAGACTCGATAAAATATAAACGTTCCGAAAAAATCAAAAGCATAGAACCCCAAAAAGGCAAAAAAATTTCACGCAGGGAGTTTATTTACTCTTTTTTCAGCGTTTTGACTTTTTCGGGAATCAATTTAACACTCCGCAACAAAAAACCTGGCGACAAAACCCATTTTCCACCTCCGACACCACCGGGAAGCATAAGTCTCGAAAGATACATAAGCAAATGTACCTCCTGCTATCTTTGTATAAACAGGTGCCCTACAAACGTACTTCAACCCTCTTTATTTCAATATGGACTTTTGGGGGCTTTTCTTCCTCAGATGGATTTCAACAGTGGGTATTGTGCTTACGAATGTACCGAATGCCTTGAAGTATGCCCGACCGATGCAATAATGCCTCATACAAAAGAAGAAAAGAAAAAAATCCAGGTAGGCAGAGTCAAATTTATAAAAGATTTTTGCGTTGTATATAAAAACAATACTTCCTGCGGCGCCTGCGCCGAAATATGCCCTACTGGCGCTGTAAGTATGATACCATATAAAGGACTACTATTCATACCTTCGACAGAAACATCAATTTGCGTAGGTTGCGGAGCATGCCAGAACGTATGCCCAGCAAGACCTGAAAAAGCAATAATAGTGGAAACCAATATAGTTCATAAAGAGGCAAGAAAAGCGGAAAGAAGCAAAACCAGTAAAAAGGAAGTCAAAACGGAAGAGTTTCCATTCTAAAAAATGCCCTGAACTTTTTAAACTTGCTAAGCAAAGTTTTACTCTTATCCCTTATGAGAATACCGTTTATGAGTAACTATTGACAAATAATTGCAAATAAAGTATATTCAACAGCGGAATTATTTTAACTTTTACGGGAGATGAAATTGAAATCGCTGAAAATTTTTACGGAAAAGAATAAAAAAAGTCAAAAGCTGAAAGAAATTTTAAAACAATATAAGTCTGTTCTTGTCGCTTTCTCTGGGGGAACCGATAGCGGCTTTCTTCTAAAAGCGGCTATAGATTTTCTGGGAGCAGAAAAGGTTCTTGCTGTAACCGTAAAATCAGAAGTAATTCCCGAAAGGAAAATCACAGAAGCAAAAAAAATAGCAGAAGAAATCGGCTCCAGATGGGAAATGGTAGAAATTCCTATACTTTCCGAAAAAAACCTGATTAAAAATCCAACCGACAGATGTTATCTATGTAAAAAAATAATACTCAAACATTTGAAAAAAATAGCAAAGAAAGAAGGAATAAAAGAGGTAATAGAAGGGACAATCACAGAAGACACACAAGAATACCGTCCCGGAAAGAAAGCGATAAAAGAGCTTGGAATCAAAAGCCCTTTATTAGAAGCGGGATTCACAAAAGAAGAGACAAGAAGACTAAGCAGAAAGCTGGGTCTGCCAAGCTGGAACAAACCGTCTTTTTCCTGTCTCGCTACACGTTTCCCCTACGGAACAAAACTCACAAAAAGACATTTAAAAAGAATTGAAGAGGCGGAGGCCATACTGGCAACCAAGACTTTCAGCCAGTTTCGAGTCCGGCACCATGGGAAAATAGCAAGAATAGAAGTCCTGGAAAAAGACCTGGATAAGCTCCTGTCCCAGAGAAAAAACATTATAGCTGAATTTAAAAAAACAGGATATAATTATATAACTCTCGACCTCGAAGGTTACCGAAGCGGGAGTATGGATATTGACATTGGACAAAAATAAAATAAAAAAATTGCTCGAGGAAGTCAAAAAGGGGAACAAAAGTATCAAAGAAGCATTGAAAGTACTTGAAGATTTACCTTTTATAGATTTAGATTTTGCAAAAATAGACACGCATAGAGAACTCAGGATGGATGCACCTGAAGCTATTTATTGTATGAATAAAACCACAGAGCAAATATTTAAAATAATTGAAAAAATAAAAAATGATACCAATGTTCTAGCCACAAGAGTTCCAGAGAAGACACTAGAAGGGATAAGAAAAACTTACCCTGAAGCCAAAATATATCCTGAGGCAAGCCTTGCTTTTATAGGAAAATTTCCCAAAAAAACAATCGGTAAAATTGTAATCATTACTGCCGGAACTTCCGATATTCCTGTAGCCAGAGAATGTGAAATAACTGCAAAGTCAATGGGTATCGGCGTAGAAACAATTTTCGATGTTGGAGTCGCCGGAATACACAGGGTACTTAGTATAAGAAACAAACTTAAAGGAGCAGATATTGCAATAGTAATAGCCGGAATGGAAGGAGCTCTTCCTTCCGTAGTCGCGGGTCTTATAGATACTCCGATAGTTGCTGTTCCTACCTCTGTTGGTTATGGCGCAAGTTTCAAAGGTATAGCACCCTTGCTTACAATGCTAAATTCATGTGCACCGGGTATCAGCGTTGTTAACATAGATAACGGCTACAGTGCAGGTTTCTTTGCGGCAGCAGTTATAAAAAAATTGCTTCCTAAAGGAAAGAAATGAAGGACACTGGTAAAAGAATCCTATATATCGATTGTTTTTCAGGAATAAGCGGCGACATGTTTGTGGCAGCACTTCTTGATGTCGGTGTAAACAAGGAAGATTTTACAAATATAATATCAAAAATTCTACCTCCATATGCGAAAATAAAAATATGGGATGAAAAAAGAGGAAATTTTACCGGAAAAAGATTTCAGATAGGATTATCAAAAAAAGAGAGAGAAGAAAGACACTTAAAGGACATTAAAAAACTTCTTGACAACTCAAAACTAGATAAAAGTATTATAGAAAAAAGTAAAAAAATGTTCGAAGAACTTGCGGAAGTCGAAGCCGAAATCCACGGAGTATCGAAAGAAGAAATCCATTTTCACGAACTTGGCGCTATAGATTCAATAGCTGATATTGTAGGAGCCGTAATTGCTGTCAAGCTTTTGAATGTAAATAAGATATACTTCTCAAAAATCAACGTCGGGATTGGTTATACAGAAATAAAACATGGAAGAGTTCCTCTTCCAGTTCCGGCAAGTGCCGAACTCCTTAAAAGATGTAAAGCTCCTGTTTACTCGACAGGAATCAATAGTGAACTGGTTACTCCGACCGGCGCATTATTCATAAAACATTTCGCCAATTCGTTTACTATGCCCGAAATGAAGATAGAAAGGATAGGAATAGGTTTCGGTTCAAAGGAATTCAAAGAAAGCCCTAATTTTTTAAGAGCAATGTTGGGAACGCCCGAAAAAGAATATTCTGAAAACGAAGTAATCATCGAAACAAATATCGACGACATGAATCCGGAATTCCTGCCTTCAGTCGAGAAAAAACTCTTTAAGAGTGGAGCGCTTGACGTTTTCCGGACACCCATCCAGATGAAAAAAGGACGCGGGGGATTCATACTATCAATACTCTGTGAAAGAAAAAATATAGATAAATTAGCTAATATTCTTTTTCATGAAACGACCACAATCGGCATTCGAATTCATTCCATAGAAAGAAGAAAATTAGATAGAAAAACAAAAAAAATAAAAACCGAATACGGCGAAGCAGAAGTAAAACTCGCATATTTAAAAGGTGAACTTGTAAATATTTCTCCTGAATTCGATTCCTGCGAAAAACTTGCTAAGAAAAAAGGATTACCCGTAAAAGAAATCTACGAAGAAGTAAAAGAAACAGCAAATAAACTGCTAAAAAACAATAGTAAAAATTAAATATTAAAATGGAAAAATACAAATCAAAATTAAAAAATTATAAAAA
>CAZGBM010000045.1:0-16960 GCA_964523975.1 uncultured bacterium
TAATTTTTGTTACCAGTTTACCAATTCACTATTTTTCCGAATACGGTCTGCCGGAGGCGGTCATCCGTCTTTCTTATTACCAACTAACAGTCCAACTAATTTAAAGTCTTTGTGCGGTTTATTCTTTATTGCCATTTAACAGTTTTAAATTATAATAAACAAATGAATTTTTTTTCGCATAATTTTAAAAAGTTAAAAGATAAGTTTATGATTCTGCTAAGAATCAACAATACTCCAAGGCACATAGCTCTTGGGGTTGCTATAGGAGTATTTATCGGAGTTACTCCTTTATATGGTTTTCACACGATTCTTGCAATATTAATGGCTATACTTATTCGTCAAACCAATAAAATAGCTATATTGATAGGTTCGAATATCTCGATTCCGCCTACGGCTCCATTTATAAGCTGGGCAGGATATGAAATAGGAAGAGTCATTCTTGGTCATAAATATCCCGCGATAAAATGGACAGCTTTAAAACATTTCCGTTACGGAGACGTTAAAGAAATTTTATTTCCTTTGTTTCTGGGAAGCTTTATTCTGGGTTTGATTCTTGCAGTATGCTTTTATTTTATAACACTTGTCCTGGTTAAAAGATTTAAAAAGGCATGACCACTAAGAAAATTATAATTAGAAAATTTTCAAAAAAAGACAGAAAGGATGTCAGGCGAATAGCCTGTGTAACCGCTTTTGAAGGAAGCTCAAGATATGAATTTTTCGAAGATGATGAAATATTAGCGGATTTACTAACTAAATACTATACCGATTACGAGCCGGACTATTGCTTCGTTGCCACTTACAATGATTCGGTTATCGGATATCTTACGGGAGCCAGGAATTTATCGGTTATGAATAGGGTGTTCTATTTCCGCATAATTCCAAAACTCTTTTTTAAAAGTATTCGTAGAGGGCTTTTTTTTAAAAGGAACACAAGTAAGTTTATATTTCGTTGTCTTATTAGCTTTTTCAAAGGCGAATTTTCTGCTCCGGACTTTTCTTTAAAATATCCTGCCACACTGCATATCAATATTGACAGAGAATTCCAAAATCTTGGAATAGGAAGAAATCTTATTGGCAAATATCTGGCTTTCCTCAAAGAAGAAAAAGTAAGAGGTGTTCATTTCGGGACAACTTCCGAGGGGGCAAAGATATTTTTTACTAAAGTGGGGTTTAAGCTTTTATTGACCAGAAAGAGAACATTTCTCAAATATAAAATAGCCAAAGAGCAATTTTTTTACGTTTTTGGAAAGGAGATTTGATGATGCGAGTAAAATGTAAGTCTTTAATTTTTATGGATATGGGGAATACAATAGAGTCCTTTACGAATTTCGGAAAACAGGTTATATTTTTTATAATATTGTTTTTTGTTTCCGGATGTAAGAAAACACACCAGGTGCCTCTTTACCCAGAAATAAATCTCAATGATAACGACCGTATTCTTATCCTTGCGCCGCATCCCGACGATGAGGTCCTGGGCTGCGGAGGAATTATCGAAAAAGCCCTGGAAAAAAAACTTCCCCTGTCGATTGTCTTTTTTACATACGGTGACAACAATCAGTGGTCTTTCATCGTTTACAGAGATAGACCTGTAGTATTTCCCAGGGCAGTTCAAAAGATGGGTTTGGTTCGTCATGATGAGGCTATTGCCGCGGCAAAAGTTTTTGGTGTTAATAGCAACCAATTGATATTTCTCGGTTATCCTGATTTCAGAACTCTAAATATCTGGTATTCTCACTGGGGAGATTCTCCTCCGGCAAGAAGCATGCTAACCGAAGTTAATAGAGTGCCATATTCGAATGCTTTTAGACCCGGAGCACCGTATAAAGGGGAAGAGATATTGAAAGATTTGGAAACAATTATTCTAAAATTTAAGCCTACTAAAATATTCCTTTCGCATCCTGCGGATCATAATCCTGACCATCAGGCTCTTTATTTATTCACCCGTGTTGCTCTCTGGGATTTAAAGGGGAAAATAACCGCTGAGTTATATCCATATATAGTACACTTTCCAAACTGGCCTAATCCAAAAGGTTTTATAAAAGATAGACAAATAGTTCCTCCTAATACTTTAAAAGATAAAATCGAGTGGGAAAAAAACCTTCTTGATTCGGCAAAAGTCAGGTTAAAATACGAAGCCATTAAGAAGCACAAGTCCCAGTTTGTGGTATCTTCCAAGTTGCTTCTTTCCTTTATTGGTTCAAATGAATTATTTGGAGATTTTCCGGTAGTAACGTTAGAACGAGGAATTGGGCTTCCTTATAGTTTAAATAAGTCAACAATGGATTCCACAAAAATATCAAAGGAACTTACGGAAGAAGAGAAAAATTTGTTTGTCGGTATAGAAAGCAGGTATATCAGCATAGAAGGAGAAAATTTAGTGCTTTCTGTGGAAACATCGCGTCCGCTGATGAAAACAGTTAGTTTGTCTGTTTATTTATTTGGATACAGAGACGATAAAAGTTTTGGGGAAATGCCTAAAATTCATATTGTCTTTAGTCCGGGTGGGTACAAAGTCTTGGATAAAAACCATGTGATAAAAAAACACGGGTTGAAGGTTATATCCAGTCGAAGAGAGAAGAAAATCTGGGTTCCGCTTGAATTGCTGGGAAATCCTCAAATCATTCTCACAGCAGCAAGAACTTATACGGCAAAAGTTCCTTTGGATTGGGTATCCTGGCGAATTATAGAATTACCGCAGTAGAATTTTGCGTTTTTCTTTAATTTTGGTGTGAGGTCATCCGTTTTTCTTATAACGGCCTAAAGCTCCACCGGCTATCTTGACAAAGCTTACAAAAATCTATACACTTAATATCGAAGGTTTTTTATATTATGATTATTAATTGGATTGCGAAAGTTTTTGTGGCAATAAATTCGAATAAAAAAGCATCTCAGATTGCAATGGCCATATCGTTCGCTTTTATTCTTGCGCTTATCCCAAAGACAAACCTTCTCTGGGTTTCTTTGTTTGTTCTCACCTTCTTTCTTAAGCTGAATCAAGCGGTGGAGATAGTGTTTATAGCCGTTTTCAGCCTGTTCCTTGGTTTTCTGGACAAATTTCTGGATAGGCTCGGATATGCAATTCTCACAATTCCCTCTTTGAGCAACTTCTTTACAAAACTTTTCAACAGTCCATTCTTTTATTTGACCAAATATTACAATTCCATAGTTATGGGCGGGCTTGCAGTGGGACTGGTAATGGCGTTTCCGATTTATTTTCTGGCGAAATACCTCGTCAGGATTTACCGCGATAAAGCGAGAGAAAAAGTTGCAAACAACAAATTTATTCAGGCAGTCCTGAAACAACCTCTTCTGGCGGGGCTTAAAAAAGGATTTGGTTCTGCCGTTAATTTTTATGATAATCTCAGGTAAACTACTATGGACGATGTAAAAAAAATACCAAAACTGTTCAGAGAAACATTTACCGAAGATGCGTTCCGAAAGAAAATCTTGCGTAAACTCTACATACACGAATACAGAAATTACATAAATGAAGTTTTCACCCGGGACGAGGACGGCAATTACAAGTTAAAAGAAAATCTCGATAAAAGAGATATAAAAAGGCTCAAAAGCATTGCGAAGAGCATCAAGAGCAACGAGGGATTCATCTTGAGGGGCAAACTTGCTCTCATCGTCATTCTTCTCGCGGGAATAGTAGTCTTCAACGTCGTTTTTATGGATAAGCTGGTCGAGCGGGCGATGGAAAGAAGTCTCGAGAGAATCTTCGAGGCAAGAGCGGATGTCAGGGGATTGGATTTGCGGATTCTCGATGGCCGCATTCGTTTTAAATCCCTCGAAGTCGCAAACAGCAGAAAGCCTTTCCGCAATTTGTTCGAAATCGGAGAGGCAGATGTACAACTCAATATGCCGCAGCTTGTAAGAAATAAAGTCGTCATCGAAAATATGAATTTCCAGGAAATAAGGTGGAATACCGAAAGAAAAACCTCGGGAGCCCTTCCGGGAAGCAGAACGCTAAAAGAAGGCGAAACGGGCGAGGAAGAAGGAAAAACTTTTGTTGGTACTTTCCTCGAAGACGCGGGAAAAGTCGTGGCTGAAATCATAAAGAAAGAGATGAAAAATATCAAAGCCCCGAAACTCTTAGAAGAGCTGCCCGGTAAATATAAAAATTTAAAAATAGAGTGGGAAGAGACTTTACTGGCGCAAAAGAAAGAACTGGAAAATCTTCCGAAATTGGCAGAACCCGTAAGAGCAATAAAATTAGAGGATATAAAGACCGCTGAGCAGGCGTTAAGTGCCTATAACATGGTTGACGAAACATATAAAACCATCAAGCTGACCGAAACGAATTTGGTAAAATCCTATGATTTCTTTAAAAAAGATTTAAACATGGCAAACGAGGATAAAAAAGGCGTTAGTAAATCCATCAGTTCGGATTTAGCGTATCTTGCTTCTTTTATCAAATCGCCAGAAAAAAGGGAAGAAATTGCGCGGGCGATTTTAGACCCTTACATAGAAGAATATCTCACTAAGATACATGAAGAGTTAAGAATGTGGAATTATTACTTCGAAAAATTGAAACCTATGATAAAAAGGAGAGAGGGAAGAGAAACGGTACTGCGGGCTTACGGCAGAGATGTTACTTATCCGAGTATGGTAGTCCCTAAATTCTGGCTTAAGAATATGGATGTTTCCCTGGGCAGTATAGCAGAGCGAAATCTTTATATCGTAAAGGCGAACGATATAACGAGTGACCAGAATATAATAAATAACCCGACCACTTTTTCCATCAAAAGAACTAAAAGCAGCGAAGAGATCGAATGGGCTGGTTTGATAGATAAAAGGGAAGACAGGGAAGAATCGGCGTTTTTCGATTTCAAAGCAAAAAATATCCCGTTCGTTTTGGCGGAGGGAATAAAAGCTTTCAAAGTCAGTAAAGCAAAAGGTATTTATAATCTTGACGGAGAGCTTTCTTTCGACCGTTCTAATAGAGCTGGAGGAACTCTGTATTTCCAGCTTTCTAATCTCAATATGGATTTGAGTAATAAGGAAGATAAGATTGCGGTAACTATCAAAAATATTCTTTCGACAAATACCGTGGATATAGAGGTTGGCTATACTGTTTCCGAGGATGGGGAATACGCCTTTAAGATAAAGAGCAATCTGGATAAACTTATTTCAGGAACTATAAATAAATTGGTTAATGATTGGGTGACTGAAACAAAAGCAAAGCTTGACGTAGAATTTAACAACCTGCTAAAAGCAAAGCTCGAAGAATACCAGGGTTATTATAAAGGTTTTATCTCCTTGGATGAAGATTTCAAAGGGAATCTTTTAGAGGTAGAGACATATACGGACTTAGTGGAAAGGAAAAAACAGGAATTGCAGAAGAAGATAGACGAAAAGAAAGCAGAAGCCACGGGAAGGGTGGAAGAAAAAGCAAAGGAAGAAGTCGAAAAAATCAAAGACAAAATCAAATTACCTTTTTAACAACGAATACAGAATTAAATTTGGACGCAGATAAACTGAGATTTACTCAGATTTTTTTATTGTTTTTTTAACACGAAACCCGCAACCCGTAACATTTATTCGGACAGGATTTACAGGATTTTTTTGTTTTTCCCATCCCACAACCCAAATTATTCTCGCACAAAGACACAAAGGACACAAAAAAAATAGCACGCAGATAAACGAAGATTTTAAAGAGATTTTTTGTAAGCTAACAACTAAAGGTCAAAGGCTAAGAGCTTAGTTAAACAACGAATCACACGAATCACACGAATAAAAAAACAGATTTAATTTTGTATATTAAAAATATTCGTGCAATTTGTGCTATTCGTTGTTGCTCTTTGTTTTGGTGGGTGGTGGGGAGTAAATGAAAATAAAATATTTCGTGTATTTAGTTTGTTTCGTGGTTAAATAAATTGTTTTTTCTCTGCGTTCTCTGTGCCTCTGTGTGATATTGATTTGGTGTTGTGGGTAGGGTTTTAAACAGCAAAAATTAAAGGGTTTGTGGTGAGGCTCTGTGCTCTCGGTGCGTTTTTTCTCTGTGTCCTCTGTGGTAAAGATTTCGGGGTTAGTGTGGGGTTTTGTGTCCTGGTGTCTTCGTGGCTAAATTATTCTTCCTTAATCACGAAAGCACTATGAATAATATAAACAGTAAATATTTTATTTTCTTCCGCGTCTTTGAAGGAAGAAATGCCGTTGACAGCATCGATACCGGGTATCTTTTGCCCGTATTTCATCAACAGTCTCCAGAATTTCGTTTCTTCTCCAAGCGCGTAAACACTACGTTCTTTTTCTCTCTCATCTTCGATAGAAATATAAC
The DNA here is from genome assembly GCA_964523975.1 of uncultured bacterium. Lineage (GTDB taxonomy): Bacteria > Hydrothermota > UBA3072 > UBA3072 > UBA3072 > JAFGHJ01. The sequence continues at coordinate 6,284 of CAZGBM010000045.1, forward strand.
GCCCGGTCAGCCTCGTTACCTGGTACAGAGGCTTCATGCCGACTGCAACGAAAAAACTCTCCCACTTTATTATATGCCCTTCAATGACGAATTGCTGTCCCTTAACATTATAGAATTTGGCTTCGCGCTCATCCCCATCCAGCGGAACAAGTTCAAGCACGAACGAGTCTTCTTCTTTCATGGAGCATTCGATAGAAAAAATCGGTTTATTATAGGCGAAATTTTTATAACCTTTCAAACTAACATAGAAAAGCAGAAAAATACAGGATATAAGAGCAAAAATAATTACCATGAGAAAGTGAATAATGCACACAAGTACTTTTTTTCTTCTGTTTTTTACCCTCTTTATGAAAAGAATAAAGAGTAATAAAGCAATAGCTCCCGATACAATACCTGCAATCGGAACAAAGCTAATTAAATTCATATGGTAATGATATAGATGTTCGAAAAAAAATCAAGAGGTGCAAATGAATAAACCGCCACCCCATTTTTTAATCACAAGATTTTCTTTTAAACCACGAAACACACTAATTTTTTTATTGTTATTTTTAAAACACACTAACACATCTACAGACTAACTCACTAAATAATTTCAACCCGAAACACGAAACCTGTAACACGAAACATTAATTCACATTGCCTTGACAGAAAGTTATTAACTATTTATTATCTCAGTATGATAATCATCAAAAGCGACAGGGAAATAAAAGAAATCAAGGAGGCTTCAAGAATTCTTGCCGGAACTTTCGAATATATAAATAATATCATCGAAGAAGGAATGGAAACAAAATACCTTGATAAAAAAATTGAGGAATTTATCGTAAAAAGAAACGCAATCCCCGCATTCAAGGGCTATAGGGGTTTCCCTGCTTCTTCATGCATTTCCGTAAACGAAGTCGTAATTCACGGAATTCCCGACGGGAGAAAAATCCAAGAAGGAGACCTGGTGGGCATAGACATAGGAGTGAAATACGAGGGGTTCTATAGTGACGCCGCTTATACTTTCGGAATAGGGAACTTAAAAGAGGGAGCAAGAAAACTGCTGGAAGTCACAAAAACGGCGCTTTACAACGCCATACAAAAAATGGAAAAAGACAACAGAGTAGGAGACGTATCAAATGCGATTCAACAAACAGCCGAAGATGCCGGATTCAATGTTGTGAGAGATTTCGTGGGGCATGGGGTCGGGAAAAGATTGCATGAAGACCCGGCTGTGCCCAATTACGGAGAAAAAGGCGTTGGTCCCAGGCTGAAAAGCGGGATGACGATCGCAATCGAACCTATGTTAAATGCCGGAACTTACGAAGTTGAAATTTTGAAAGACGGCTGGACTGTGGTTACCGAAGACAGAAAACTTTCGGCACATTTCGAACACACGATACTGATAACGGAAACAAAACCTGAAATCCTAACAAATTCTTCTTTATACAATGAAAAATCTGAGAAAACAACTTGAAGAAGTAGAAGAAAAAACGCTCGCGCCTTATGCGGTTTTTTCCGCAAAAAGCAAAGGCAGAGTATACCCCGAGCCGCCTCCTGAATGCAGAACTCATTTCATGCGGGACAGAGATAGAATCATCCATTCCACTGCCTTCAGACGTTCGGAATATAAAACACAGGTATTCGTAAATCACGAGGGAGATTACTACAGAACAAGACTTACCCATGCGCTCGAGGTTCAGCAAATCGCTAGGACTATAGCGAGAGTACTTGCTTTAAACGAGTCTCTGACAGAAGCCATAAGTCTTGCACATGACCTCGGACACACTCCTTTCGGTCACGCCGGGGAAACCAAGCTGAACGAACTTATGCGCCACCACGGCGGGTTCGAACACAACGTCCAGGGATTACGTGTTGTTGATATTCTCGAACATAAGTACGGAAAATTCAGAGGATTGAATCTGTGCTACGAAACAAGGGAGGGAATAATAAAACACGAAACCGACTATGATTCCGCCAGTTTCATAGGAGGCGAATTTTCCCCGAATACCTCTCCTTCTCTCGAAGGTCAGATAGTGAATATAGCAGATGAAATCGCATACAATGCTCACGACCTCGACGACGGGCTCAAGTCCGATTATATAGAGCTGGAGAAGTTAAAGAAAGTCGGGCTCTGGAGCAATATTTACAAAAAAACCGACCGGAAACTCGACCGCGAGGAAAGAATCTATACGGCGATAAGAAATTTTATAAAACTTGAAGTAAGAGATGTAATCGAAACATCTTTTAACAATATCATGAAAAACAAGATAAAAACCTTAAAAGACGTTTACGCAAAACCGATGGTCGTAAAGTTCTCAAGAGAACTGGAAAATCAAAACCGGGAATTGAAAGATTTTTTGATGGAAAATTTATACCAGCATTACAAGGTTATAAAAATGCAGGAAAAATCAAAAAGAATAATCGAAGCGCTGTTTTCCATCTATATAAGAGAAACAAATCAACTACCTCCCCAGTTTCGGGAAACGATACCTGAATTTGGCAAGGAAAGAGTTATCTGCGATTATATAGCCGGAATGACAGACCGTTTTGCACAATATGAATACGAAGGACTTTTCTTTCCTTTTAAGAAAATGTAAAATCTCTAGCCTCAACAGATACCTGTTAAAACAGGCAGTTATGCCGTTTCTTGCGGGATTGTTGCTTTTCACCTTTATTCTGCTTATGGATAGGGCATTCCAGTTGATCGACTTTCTTATAGGGAAAAACGTTCCTTTGAAATCCGTAGTCGGGATTTTTGTCTATAGCTTGCCTTTTATATTAGCCCTGACCGTTCCGATGGGAGTACTTGTTTCGACTATCGCGATTTACGGAAGGATGAGCGGGGACTTCGAAATTGTGGCAATGCGTGCGCTTGGAATCAACCCTTTGAGCCTGACCAAAGGTACTTTGCTTGCCGCTTTAGGGGTAACAATCGGAATGGTCTTTTTCAATATTTATCTGCTGCCCGAGGCCAACTTCAGACTCAAAAAACTTTACCTTGAAGTTTCAAGAGCACGCCCTACACTGCATTTAGTTCCTGAAAAATTCAACGAAGTTAGCGAAGGATACACACTCCGGGCGAAGTCTATAGATTATGGAACATCTACACTCACCGACATCATGGTTAATGAAGACTTAGCCGAGGGAATAACAAGAACAATTCATGCCGCGACCGGCGAAATGAAAATTATCGGTGACAGCTTATTTTTATCTCTGAAGCAGGGTGAAACTCATATGTTAGACAAAAAAAATCCTGCGGGATACAAAATTGTGAATTTCGATAATTATATAATTTCTATACCCCTCCTGGAAAAAAGAGCAAGAACTGCCAGCAGAAGCTACAGGGAAATGAATTTGAGACAGCTATTGGAAAACGCCCGCAAGACGGATGTCAAAAGGACAAAATGGCGGTATCTCCTCGAAGCGCATAAAAAATTCTCAATACCTTTTGCCTCGCTGGTTTTCGTTCTTATCGGAGCCCCGCTTGGAATACAAACGAGGAAGGGAGGTCTCGGGAACGGAATAACTTTGAGTTTCATTTTGTTCATGCTTTATTATATAATGCTGGTGGGAGGAGAAGAAATGTGCGAAAGGGGGTCCCTTTATCCTTCAGTTGCGATGTGGACACCGAATATTGTCATAGGAATTGCGGGATTGTATCTTTTTTACAAAATAATTTATGAAAAGTAAAATTCTGGATATCTACATAATAAAAAAATTTCTCCTGGCACTGTTTCTTTCTTTGTCCGGCTTTGTTTTTATCTACATAATAACGAATTTTTTCGAAAATATAGGTTACTTCGTAGATAGGAAAACATCCCTCTTTACCATTTTAAAATATTATATGTTATTTTCGCCGAAAGTTATTTTACTTTTGATGCCTCTCGCCACTTTGATGGGAATTTATTTTTCTCTTGGTTTGATAACAAAAAACAACGAAGCACTGGTGCTCCGGGGGCTCGGCATTTCGCCTATCAGAATATACAGCCCTATATTCGTTTACGGATTTCTGGTTTCGGCAATAGTCTTTTCTTTTAATCTTTCTTTGATTCCAAGGTCCAGAGAACTCTTAAAAGAATTCAAAAGCAGGGAAATAGATAAATTACAGGAGTTCAAAAAAAGCTACGCAAGAAATATAAATTACATAACGGAAAAGGGAGAAATAGTTAACATCAAGAGACTTAGCGACAGCACGATTTATGAAATACACATTTTGACCTATAAGGATGGGGAAATGACCTCGAGAATAGATGCGGATAGAGGCGAATGGGAAGATTCTTGCTGGACGCTTTACAATGTATATGTAAGAAATTTTGCCGAGGATAAGGTCTTTCTTGAGTCCAAAAAGAAAGAAACAATAGAAGACTTGAAAATTTCTCCAGACGAACTGGCGAAGAGCAAATATGACCCATTAAATTTATCCTTTTTAGCGCTCTGGAGGTATATCGGTAAAATGGAACAAAGCAGGCAGAAATCAACCTCCGAAAAAATCGAATTGTACGAAAGAATTACATATCCTTTTGTCAGTACAATTCTTATCTTCGTTGGTTGCCCCCTTGCGCTTGAAGTTAAAAGAAGAGGACTGCTTTTCGGCTTTGGGCTCGGAACTCTTTCCGCTTTTACTTTTTGGGGTATTATTCAATTCTTCAAAGAACTCGGAATAAACGGCGACCTCCCGCCATCACTCTCGATTTTGATTCCGGACATACTTTTCCTTTCCATAGGACTTTACTTCACGATAAAGAAAGGGCATTTGTAAATAAGAAAACAGCGACAATTACGAGTGGCATTTACTTTGCAATATAAAAACAGAGAAATAAATCAATAAATACACAAAAATTTATCGCCATCCGTTAACCGAATCGACAATAATCCAATTAAGTATTTAGTCGGAGAATGTTCTTTTTAAACTTCTTATTATACGGATCGCGGGAGAGAGTCTAAAGAATACTCAATCCTCTTCAAACAGCTCCTTTAATTCATCCTCATATTTTTCAACAATAGTCCAGTTCTTTTTGAGAATTTTCCCTTCCTCCGATTCTTCGTATTCTTCTAACTCTTTGAGGTTTTTCCGTACTTCTTCTTTGCTTTTTTCAGGCACGGCAGGATTATCGAGCATTTTCTTCAAGCCGTCGCGCGCCATTTCCGTAGCTTTATCTTTTTCGCCAAAAGCAATAGTCCCCATAATTTTACCAAAAGTCGAAGAAAAGCTCTCAAAGGTAAACCCGTATTCCTTTAAAGCTCCTTCCATTTCTTCTTTGTATTCCGAATATTCACCAAGTACTTTCATATCATTTATCGGGTTTTTACTGTCGGCTAATCTCTCAACTTCTTTTCCGTACTTCTTGGTAATCTCTAAAAAAGCCGGACAGGCTTTAATAAATGACTGCACTTCTTTTTCGGTCAGCGATAAGTCTTCTGCTTTGCCTTTTTCTTCAATCTTTTGCTCCGTACTTTTCTCCCTGGCCTGGTCTGCCTTTTTCTCTCCCTTTTTGCAACCTGTTACCGCAAAGACACCCAGCACGAGCAACACTAACAAAAACATAAACTTTTTCATACTATACCTCCCTTTTTTCCTTTTTTTAACAAAGTCTTCTTTTCCCTTTACTTAGCCGTCAAAATTGAAATGAGCTTTCTGTTCGGAACGCTGTTTTTACCTACAACTGGGAAATCCCCTTTATAACACCAGTGACAGTATGCGATATTGTTGGAGTTAAAAATTTCGCAAACGTCTTTATACCAGCGTAACATTATATCTTCTGGAATAGTCGGATAAACGCCGTATTCTCCGCAAAACAAAAGCAAATTCTTATCCTTTGCCACCTTGATTGCAGGAGATATTTGCTCTGCCAGGATTTCTTTCGTAAAATAACCGTTGGAATATTCTCTCATCGCTTTAACGGTCGATTCGGAAAGTTCTTTATAATGTGATGAATCTACAATCTGTCCAGGATAATTTACCTCTCCGGTATATTCGGCAACAGGACCCCACGGCGCCAGATGATGTGTGAGCGCCATAGGCGTATAGAAATGGAAACTCAAGATGATATTCCGGTCATTCTCGGGTAGTTTTAAATCGGGGAAAGTCGAAGGAATCTGCCATCTGTTCGAACCGACAACGATTTTTCTCTCCGGTTCCTCTTTCCTTATTTCCGATATGACTTTCCCGAAAAGCTTGTTCCAATCTTCCGGGTCATCGGCTACAACCTCGTTCAGTATTTCGTAAGCCAACATTTCATTCGGATATTTCTTTAATTCTTCCGAGAGCTGTCTCCACAAATCGACCAGCTTTTCCTGCTCGGATTCATCGGTCCATAGCGGATTTGACTCGGCTAAAAAATGATGGGAACGGATGATATGCAAATCTACAATCACCCTCAATTTAGCCGCAAAAGCCCATTTTATAGCATTATGCAACAATTCGAAAGCTTCCTTTTCTTTGCTTCCAAAAGAATCCCACATTTGAACTTCATCGATAGGAATCCTGACATGGTCGAATCCTACTGACGCGATTGTGTCGAAATCGGATTTTGTAATGTAATCCTTTCGTTCTTCTCCGCGCTTATCGCTCTGCGACAACCAGTGACTGACATTGACTCCGGTTCTGATAGAAAAGGCTCTTTCCGTTTCAACGGGCTTGACATTCGAGGCACATGTAAAAATAAACAATCCAGCAACCGTAAAAAGCAACACAGTAAACTTTTCGAACATTATCTTGCCTCCTAAATTTATATTTTGTTGCGAAGTATATAAAATCTATCCCGAAGATTAAATATGTCAAGTTAAAATCTGCCATAAAAACACAAAAATTTGAAATTGTTAGACTGTCAGATAACAAATTAGTTATTAGTAGATTGGTAAATTAGTCAATTAGTGAAAAATTTGTAAACTAATTTACTGATACACTAAAGTTCAGAACCCATTAATTTTGTTCTTTAAAACCTCACCCACAACACCAAATTTTGAACCACAAAGCTCACAAAGACCACAAAGATAATAGGACGCAGATGAACGCAGATAAAAAAGGATTTTTTCAAACACACTAACTATAAAAATAGCCACGGATTAACACGGATATACACGATTTTTTTCGCCGTCAGCTGTCAGCTTTTTCTCACATGTAGATCCTGTAGTTTTTGTTTTTTTACATTTCTATATTAACTACATGCCCTACATGTACAAATTTTTTTGTTTTTAGCTGTTAGCCGTAAGCGGTTAGCCGAGAGCGCTTTCTGACTTGCTCTCTACTCACTATTTTTCACATCCTTAACATAACTTTTATAAATAATAAGCAGAAGAGCCAGTCTTTCCTGAAGCCGAACCGTAAAAAACGGAAGAATTTTTTGTAAACCAAAAGCATAGGGAATAAACGAATGTGAATTCTTTACCAAAGAAATTCCCCTTTCTCTCAATTCGACGGTTTGTCTGTAAATCTCATTTATGAGTTTCGCATCGATTTTTTTGTAATTGCCGTGCCCCGGCAAAATCAACTCCGGAGAGATTTTCATAATTTTCTTCAAAGAAGAAATTGCATCGTCGATATCCGAAGATGCGACATTCAGGACTGCCGGACGCTTAAAAGAAAAAGTCGCTATAAGGTCTCCCGTGATAAGCGTCGAACCAAGCGAAAATCCTACTTCATCAGGTGTATGACCGGGCAGAAAAACGACATTGATACCATACCTGTTTTCGCCGCAAGTAAAACAATCGTCGACTTGCACGGCATGACTGTCGATAGAAAGAGGACGCCCGTAAAATTTTACCATATTCCGAACAAGAGAGGCTAGCCTTTTTCTCTTTTTTATCTGCGTGGGATATAATCTCTGTAGAATCGAGTCGTCTATTTTTTCCGTTTCCATAAGACCCCGGAGCGGAGGTTCCCATTCTAAGAATTTTTTCGCCAATGGATTGCAAACTATTTTCATTTGCTTTTCCTGAAGAAGATAATAAGCCAGCCCTGTATGGTCGGGATGGTTATGCGTAAACCATATTTCATCGATGTTTTTTATCCGGATTCCTGCTTCTTTCAACAAGGGAATAATTGCTCCTGTCTTTTTAAGTGGATTATACCCGGGATCTATAATTATGTTTGCCTCTCCTTTTATTAATGTCGTGTTGGAAGAGGGGACAATTCTTAAAGAGAAATATATTTTGTCATTTATTTTTATTATTTTATTCACTTCTATAAAAATATCGTAGCTATTATGCGCGCCTTTGTCAACAGAAAAAAAGTGTATTTTGATTGGCCACAAAGGCACTAAGACACTAAGCCACCCCACACCCTGAAATAGGACGCAGATGAACGCAGATTTTAAGGCATTTTTAACCACGAAACACACAAAACACACGAAGTCCCCAATACCAATTGACTTTGACGATTACCTACGAATACACGAAAGTTTTTTGTTACCAATTAACGAATTCACTAATTAACCAATATACTAATATTAAGATTCGAGGAATCTTAATATTATTTACGGGCTTGATATTTTGCGACTTTTCCATAAATTTATAAAGAGAGTTTATTAATCTGTCGTAAAAAACTCTTGGTCAAGAGGAAAAAATTATATGAAAGTTTTATTCATAGGTGGTACTGGTATAATTAGCTCGGCTTGTTCCGAAGTGGCTGTCGAACAGGGTATAGAACTGTATCTCTTGAATCGCGGAAAGACCAAAAGAAAAGTTCCGAAAGCAGCACGTATCCTGCACGGAGACATTCGGGATTTTGCATCGGCAAAAGCGGCATTGGGAAATAAGACATTCGACGTGGTTGTGGATTGGATTGCTTTTACGCCCGAACATATCGAGCGAGACCTCGAGTTATTCGGAGGCCGGACCGGACAGTATATATTTATCAGCTCGGCCTCAGTATATCAAACTCCACCCAAAAAACTCCCCGTGACCGAATCCACTCCCCTGTCCAACACATACTGGAAATATTCACGGGATAAAATCGCCTGTGAGAAATGCCTCTTACGGGCTTACAAAAAAGGGCGTTTCCCCGTAACCATCGTGCGCCCTTCTCACACCTACGACTGCACCCTGCTGCCTATGTACAACCAGTACACGCTCGTTGACCGCATGCGTAAGGGCAAAAAAATCGTCGTTCACGGAGACGGAACTTCAATATGGGTACTGACTCACCACAGGGATTTCGCCAAAGGTTTCGTAGGCTTACTGGGTAATACCAGAACTATAGGGGAAGCTTTCCACATAACTTCAGATGAACTACTAACATGGAACCAGATTGTAGAAATTATCGCACACACTGCCGGGTTAGAGGCTAAAATAGTGCACATACCCTCAGACTTTATCGCCCGTCACGAAACCGAATGGGGAGCCAGCCTTTTAGGAGATAAAACCCATAGTATGATATTCGATAATTCAAAGATAAAAAAGTTTGTACCTGATTATGCCGCCACCATTCCTTTCTTCACCGGAGCGCATGAAATTATTAGCTGGTATAATGCCGACCCCGCAAGACAGGTAGTGGACGAAAAAGAAAATCAGGCAATAGATAAGATTATAGCCTTGTATAAGTCGGTACTACCCCGCGAAAAAACCTCTTAGAACATGATATTTTTTGAACTTGAAATAAATTTCCAAAAAATCAGGAGGATAATATGAGAAACTGGTTGATAATAATCTTCATTCTTCTTTCGATGGTTGGTTGTAAGCAACCTCAATCCGACGAGATAGCAAAAATACAAAATAAAATAACCGAAATAACCAATAAGTTAAAAACAGTAGAAGAAGTAATACCCTTAAAAGCTAAAGACGAGGTGGAATACATAAAAGACAAGGTGGAAAATCTCGATAAAATCATGGAAAAGCTCGATCGTATCGAAAAGAAACTGGAACAGATCGATAAGAGACTTGACGAAATAGAAAAAGATTACAAAAAGTCACCGACAGAAAAATAAAAAATCACTTTTGCTCAAAAAACCTCTGCAGATAAGCTTCTGCAAGTCCTCTGTATTTACCCCAGAGTTTTCTGCTGTTTTCGTCGAAATCTTTATCTATTCGATAGTTCTCTCTCATAATCCTCTCTGTAAGACAATCGACATAAAAAGCATCGTAGTCCCTTTTCTGAAAAATATTATAAAGATTTAAAGAATAATTTCCAATACCTTTAATATCTTTTATATCCGATTTTTTATAGTTTTTTTTAAGCTCCATGATATAGGAAATCTTATAGCCGAGCTGCAATTTTTTTAGTTTCGACTCCTTATAATTCTCTTTTAGAAAATCGACTTCTCTATAGATTTTCCTCATCTGCATCCTGTAATTTCTGTAAGAATTATTCTGAGAGACGATAGCGCCAACCAGCGCTTCGAAATCGGAGAAAGCAGAAATAATCCGCGTCCGTTCGATTTTAGGAAGAAGATTTTTTAAAACAACATCTTTTTTGCACAGCTTATAAAAAGCAGTCAGGTCTTCTTTAAGACCGAAACAATATGAAATTTGCCGTTCGAGAATCTCCATTTCTTTTCTTTCGAAATCCGCAGAACAATCTATTATCAAATCTTCTTCCTCCTGGCCGAAAATAAGTTCTACTACGTGGTTTTCAAAAGAAATTCGTCTTACGGGTCCTTCTTCGTAGAAAAAGTAAAAAAGACCGGAATTAAAAGTCTTTAAAAAATCAAAATCCTTTGTTTTTATCTTTATCCGGGACATAGCGTAAACATTATAGTA
>CAZGBM010000046.1:0-16806 GCA_964523975.1 uncultured bacterium
AAAAACCAATCGAAGCCAAAGATTTACTTAAAGAAATTAAGAATCTCATCGGAGGACCAAAAAAGTAAAAATAAAGTAATGATATTTATTTGATTACCCCTGACATTAGTAACAATTTAATTTTAGTCGTCCTTCCGCTCTCTCCTGCATCTTTTTATATGGTCGCCAGATTTGAATTATCAAGATTTGGGATAAAACCCTGGGAATCGTGGAATTTTTGGAACCTGGAGAACGAGTAAACGAAAAAACGATATAAAAAAAATAAAGGGGGGTAAAAATGGAAAAATTAATCTTTGTAATTGTTTGCCTAACTTTTTTTTGCCCAGATATTTCTTCACAATCTAACAAAATTATTGTTCCAATCGACCAGGCTACAATCCAATCAGCTATTAATATATCATCTGATGGAGACACGGTTGTTGTTTACCCAGGAAGATATCTCGAGAATATCATTTTTAGGGGAAAAGAGATTGTATTGACAAGCAGATACTATGAAGAAAATGATACTTCGTTCATAACCTCTACAATTATCGATGGCAGCTCTCCTGTCAATACTGATTCCGCAAGCGTTGTCCGAATAGTAAATAATGAGGATTCAACAACAGTGCTACAGGGATTCACCATTACCGGCGGAACCGGAACAATATGGACAGATGAACATGGTGCAGGCATCTATCGTGAAGGGGGTGGAATCCTTATTGCACTTTCATCTCCAACTATTAAACACAATATTATTGTAAACAATACGGTTGCCAAAACCAGTGGTGTTTCAAGTGCAGGGGGCGGAGGAATTCGTGCCGGAGATGGGAATTTAAAAATTCTTAATAATGTTATTACGAAAAATACAGGAAGATATGGTGCCGGAATCGTATTGAATTTTACAGGAGCATTAATACGTAATAATATAATTACACAGAATTCAGGAGGCCAGGATTACGGCGGTGGAGCATTATGGATGAATCATGATGGACCGAACGGCAAAACTATCGAGAATAACACATTTACATGGAATAATGTTCAACAGGCTATCTATGTATGGGAGGGCACTTCTACAATCAGCAATTGTATAATCTATGCCGACAGTACAGTTTCTACCGTTCAGATAGGTGTCAGATCGGGTGGGCCTACAGTGACCTACAGTAACGTACAGGGGGGGTGGACAGGAGAAGGGAATATCGATTCTCCGCCACAATTTTCCGATTTTTTCTGCCACTTAAGTGACGAATCTCCTTACGTCGACGCAGGTGATACAACAGCTATTTATAACGATCTTGAAGATATTCTTTCACCGGGCACAGCATTATGGCCTTCCAAGGGTACATCAAGGAATGATATAGGAGCATACGGCGGACCGGGGGCGAGTGAATTACCAAGCTTCAATCCACATTAAGGTATTCCGAAAATTTTCACTTTTCTCTAAAAATAGCTTATCCAGTCCCCGAAAAATCAAAGATCACAAAACAAATCTCTCTTACTAATTCAGCCTTAAATTTTGATTTCTGTTATTTTATTCTATATTTAAACACCCTTGACATCAATAACAGACGCATTTATCATAGATAGATGAATTTTACAAAATTTACTCTATTAAAAAAAACCAATACTTTATTTCGCATATCGAAGCTATCTACACGGAAATTTATCTATCTCATATTACTTTTCTTAGTTTTAATTACATCCTGCCTGGCCAGCCTGCCTATTGATGATTTCTCATTCATAAGCGCAGCAAAGAAAGGACTTTTTGTACTCTCTGCTTCCGAAAAATCCACACCTCTTTATGCAAGCTCGGATGACTATCCCGGAGTAATCAGGGTATTAAAACTTCTACAGGAGGACATCAACAGAGTAACAAATACTAAACCGGAATTATTTATAGACGAAATTCCGAAATCAAAAGAAATTTTAATAGTGGGAACAATCGGAAAAAGCAAAATAATCAATAAGCTGATAAAAGATAAAAAACTCAATATAGAGGGTATCGCAGGAAAATGGGAAACATTTCTGATTCAGGTCGTAGAAAACCCATTACCCAATATCGATAGAGCCCTTGTCATAACAGGCAGCGATAAGCGCGGAACAATATACGGTATGTTCGAGCTATCATCACAAATAGGCGTTTCACCCTGGTACTGGTGGGCTGATGTGCCTGTAGAAAAAAAGAAAAACCTTTATGTTTCACCGGAACGTCACTCTCTCGGAGAACCAAAAGTTAAATACAGGGGGATATTCATAAACGACGAAGCTCCCGCACTTACGGGATGGGCTTATGAAAAATTTGGCGGCTTTAATTCCAAATTTTACGAAAAAGTATTCGAACTGATACTGCGAATGAAAGGCAATTATCTCTGGCCTGCTATGTGGGGCAGTGCTTTCTATGTGGATGATACACTTAACCCGAAACTTGCAGACGAATACGGAATAGTAATTGGAACATCTCACCATGAGCCGTTGATGAGGGCTCATGACGAATGGAGACGTTTCGGCTCCGGAAGATGGGACTATACGCTAAACGAAGAAAAACTAAAGGAATTCTGGAGAGAAGGCATCAAGAGAATGGACGGGTACGAAAGTATCGTTACTATAGGTATGCGAGGAGACGGTGACGAACCTATGACCACCGAAGGCACTGCAATTGCACTACTTGAAAGAATCGTCCTCGACCAGAGAAAAATCATCGGAGAAATAACTGGAAAACCTGCTTCTGCTACCCCACAGGATTGGGCTCTATATAAAGAAGTCCAGGATTATTACGATGAAGGTATGACAGTCCCCGACGATGTCACACTGCTTTTATGCGACGATAACTGGGGCAATGTAAGAAGACTTCCCAAGCTTGGAGACCCTCCTCGGGTCGGCGGTTACGGAATGTATTACCACTTCGATTTTGTAGGAGGACCGAGAAGCTACAGGTGGATAAATACCAACCCGATCCCGAGAATATGGGAGCAGATGCACCTATCTTACCGTTACGGAGTAAGTCAGATCTGGATCGTAAACGTGGGCGATATAAAACCGATGGAATTCCCGACTCAATTCTTTCTGGATTATGCCTGGAATCCCGATAAATTGCCTGCAGACCGCTTAGGCGAATACACAAAGCTATGGGGAAAACAACAATTCGGAGATAAATACATCGATGAAATAGCCGATATCCTTACAAAATACTTAAAATATAACGGACGCAGAAAACCCGAGTTGCTCGATTCTCTTACTTATAGCCTCATCGACTACAAAGAAGCCGAAACAGTCGTAGCCGACTACAACAAAATAGCATACGAAGCCGAAAAGATTTACAAGAAATTACCTTCGGAATATAAAAACGCTTATTACCAGTTGATACTATTCCCCACAGTTGCATGTGCAAATATTAACGAAATGCATTTCACAGTAGGTAAAAACTATTTGTATGCAAGACAGGGGCGCGCCGCAACAAACATTATGGCGCAGGGAGCAAAAAAACTATTCGCAAAAGATGCCGAGTTAACGGAATATTTCCACACCAAGATGGCGGGCGGCAAATGGAATCATATGATGTCACAATCTCATATCGGTTACACTACCTGGGATAATCCACCGCAAAATATTATGCCTCCGGTTAAAGAGATAACAATACCGAACGTAGCAGAAATGGGAGTAGCAATCGAGGGCTCTTATAATTGGTGGCCAAACGAAAAAGGAGAAACTGTATTACCTGAATTCGATTGCTTTAACCAGCAAAAATATTATATAGAAATATTCAATCGCGGCAGTATTTCTTTCGACTATAAAATAATTTGCAAAAAGCCCTGGTTACTTGTATCGGAAAAACAAGGCAAAATCGAAACCGAAAAACGTATCTGGATTACCGTAGATTGGGAAAAAGTACCAACGGGCAAACATAACGCGTTAATTAGTATAACCGGACAAAAAAACACGAAAGTAACGGTTAAAGCCGTTATCAACAATCCCGAATTTCCAAAGCGTGATGAAGTAAAAGGTTTTGTCGAAAGTAACGGATATGTATCGATGGAAGCCGAACATTACGACAAAGCCGTGATCAAATATGGCATTAGCTGGATTCGTATACCCGGTCTGGGACGTACTCTATCCGGAATGACTCCAATACCGGTAACCGCTCCCAGTGAAAAACCCGAATACCAGAACCCTCGGCTGGAATACAAAATGTATCTCTTTTCCGGCGGTAAGATCAAAGTAAAAACATACTTCTCCCCTACTCAGAATTTCAACAATACCGAAGGGTTGCATTATGGCATTTCTTTCGATGACCAGTCACCACAAATAATCAATGTACACAAAAACGACACAATTCCGGACTGGAAATATCCGCATGAATGGAACCAGGCAGTAACCGATAATATAAAAATCCTGACTTCAGAACACATAATCGAAAATCCGGGTGAACATACCTTAAAATTCTGGATGGTTGAACCGGGACTGGTATTGCAAAAAATAGTAGTGGAAACAAGAGAAATACCACCCTCTTATCTGGGTCCTCCGGAAAGCTTCCATAAATAAAAAACAAATAAAAAAAGCTCTACCAAAACAAGTAGAGCTTTTTTATTTCAAGAAATCTAAAATTTCTTTAACTACATCTATTCAAACAGATAACTGTTAAGAATCGTCTCAAGAAGTTCCTGTCTTCCGGATTTTCTGGTCGGCTCTCCGCTTGACATCGCATGCTTTTCGAGAGACTCAAAATCCGCCTTTCCGTCAACGATCGATTTACCGATATCTTTGGTGTAGCTCGAGTATCTATCTTTCACGAACTTTTCAATCTCGCCGCCCTTAATCAGGCTGTCTGCTACCTTGTAAGCTTTGGCAAAAGAATCCATACCAGAAATGTGAGCATATATGAGGTCTTCTATTTCGAAAGAACCCCTTCTCACTTTGGCATCGAAATTCAATCCGCCTCTTCCGAGGCCTCCGTTTTTAATTACTTCATACATAGCAAGTGTTGTCCAGTATATATTGGAAGGGAATTGGTCCGTATCCCATCCCAGAAGCAGGTCTCCCTCGTTGGCATCGATACTACCCATAACACCGTTAATCCTCGCCACTCTCAAATCGTGATGGAATGTGTGTCTTGCCAGAGTAGCATGATTAGCCTCGACATTCAGTTTGAATTTGTTGAGAAGGTCATAGCCCTTCAAGAATCCATATACGGTTCCGGCATCGAAATCATACTGATGTTTCGTCGGCTCATGCGGCTTGGGTTCAATAAGGAACTGCGCGTCGAATTTGATTTTTTCCGCATAATCGCAAGCCATGTGAAGGAAACGAGCCAGATTGTCCAGTTCAAGTTTCATGTCGGTATTCAGTAAAGTCTCATATCCTTCTCTTCCGCCCCAGAATACATAATTTTCTGCACCAAGTTCTTTTCCTACTTCCAGAGCTTTCTTCACCTGAGCTGCCGCGTAGGCGAAAACATTCGCGTCGGGAGAAGTCGCTGCGCCATGCATAAACCTCGGGTGGGAGAAAAGATTCGCCGTATCCCAGAGCAATTTTGTTTCGCTCGTCTTCATATGTTCTTTTATATGTTCGACTATTATATCAAGATTTTTATTCGTTTCGGCAAGAGTATCTGCTTCCGGAGCGATATCCCTGTCGTGAAAACAAAAATACGGAACTCCGAGAATATCGAACACTTCGAAAGCCGCATCCATTCTTGCCTTAGCTTTATCGATTTCATCCGAAAATTTTTCCCATGGTCTTTCGATCGTTGCACTTCCAAACGGGTCGCCGCCTGTTCCTCTGAACGAGTGCCAGTAGGCAACCGCAAAACGGAGATGTTCTTTCATCGTCTTCCCGTTTATTTTTTCGTCAGGGTTATAGAATTTAAAGGCAAGCGGATTCTTTGATTTCTTGCCTTCGAATTTTATCTTTTCTATGCCGTTCAAGTATTTCTTTTCTTGTGCCATTTTCCCTCTCCTTTAATTTTTTAATACGCTAATTTTCCATAACTGCACAGCCGATTATTTTCTCTTCAGTTGCTTCCTCACGTAAGAATTCGCCTGTTATTTTACCCTCCGCCATTACAAGAATCCGGTCGCTCATTTTCATTATTTCCGGCAACTCGGACGATATAATAATAATACTTATTCCCTGAAAAGCAAGTCTGGAAATCAAAAAATGGATTTCGGCCTTCGCCCCCACATCTATTCCTCTGGTTGGCTCATCTAATATAAGGACTTTCGGATTTGAAGCAAGCCATTTTGCTAACACAACTTTCTGCTGGTTTCCCCCCGAGAGCCCTTTCACGATATAGAGAGGGTCGCCCGGATTGATTTTTAACTTATTTATATAATGATTCACTATTTCGTTTTCTTTTTTTCTCCTGATAAGCCGAAAAATGGAAATATTACTTAAAACCGGAAGCGTAACATTTTCCCTGACATTCATAAGAGGTACAAGACCCTCAAGTTGCCTATCTTCAGGTACAAGTCCGAGTCCTTTATTTATAGCATCGGAAGGAGACCTTATTATCGCTTTCTCGCCGTCTATATGGATTTCTCCGCTGTCCAGCCTGTCTCTACCAAATACGGCTTTCATGGTTTCAGTTCTTCCCGCCCCTACAAGACCGTAAATACCGAGTATTTCTCCTTTCCTGACCTCGAAGCTGATATTATCCACCGACCCTTTCCTGGAGATGTTTACCACTTCAAGTACTTTTTTGCCAATTTTTGTTTTTCTATCGGGGAACATCTGCAAATCACGACCAACCATCATCTTAGTCACTTTATTCTCGGTTGTTTTTTTCGTATTCAGACTACCTATCATTTTCCCGTCCCGCAGAACCACAATACGGTCGGATATTCGAAAAACTTCATTCAGCTTGTGGGTAACGAAAATAAACGTCATTCCTTCTTTTTTAAGTTTATTCACAATCGCAAAAAGTTTGTCTACTTCATTATCCGTGAGGGAAGCTGTAGGTTCGTCCATTATTATAAGTTTGGCATCAATCGACAACGCCTTCGCAATCTCAACCATTTGTTTCTGAGCAGCACCTAATTCACTTATTGGAGTATTGGCGGAGAATTTTACGCCGAGCCGGGTAAGATACTCCGAAACTATTCTTTCCGTTTTTCTTCTGTCGACCACGCCCAAAACACCACCTTTTCTGGGTTCTCTGCCTAAAAGTATATTTTCGGAAACCGACAGATTGGGAGCAAGATTAAAGTGTTGATGTATGAAACTTATGCCTATTTTCTGTGCCTCAAGGGGTGTTCGCAGTTTGATTTCTTTTCCCTCAAAGTATATCTTCCCGCTATCCTGATGGTAAAAACCCGTGGGCGCGGGGTGAGGGTTAAGAATTTCCATAAGGGTAGTTTTACCGGCTCCATTCTCACCCACAAGAGCAAGCACTTCACCTTTATAAACTTCGAGGTCGACCCCGTCCAGAGCTTTAACACCCGGAAAAACTTTTACTATCTTTTCCATTCGGAGAAGTACTTTTTTACTCACGGCTTAAAGGTATGCGCAATCCCCCACTTATCCATCATTTCCACATACTCTTTCAGGTTTTCCTTACTAACGACCTCTACGCCAGTATCGATTATACAATCTCCCTCTTCATTTTTCGGAAGAGAATCAAGGGTTGCCTCTTTTCCTTTTTTGTTGATGCTGTGGAGTATTTTCACTCCTTCGTATCCCATGAGGTATTGTCGCTGAGCAATCGTGGCATCAATTACGCCTTCATCAATCAAATAAAGATGCTCATCCGTTACATCGAACGAAACAATATGAACCTGACCTGACTTTCCCGCAGACTTTACCGCTTTTGCAGCAGAAGGACCGTTGAATGCATAAACACCAAAAAAACCGTTCAGGTCGGGATTGTTGAGCAACGCTGTTTCAGCAAGCTCCACTGCCTTTGAGGTTTCTTCATTATCACATAGAATGGGCTTTATAATTTCTATTTCCGGATACTCTTTAATTGCATCCTCGAATCCTTTCATCCGCTCAAGAGAATTCATGGCAGAAAGAGAACCTGTAGCTATCGCAACTTTTCCCTTACCATCGAGTATCTCCGCCATTTTTTTACCTGCAACCATGCCCGCGGTATAGTTATCGGTACCTATATAGCATATTCTATCCGAATTGGGCGCATCGGTATCTATTGTAATGGCAGGAATACCTTTTTGCATAGCTGAATTTAAGGGTGAAACGAGTGCTTCAGGGTCGGAAGGAGCAACAGCCATTCCTGCAAATCCCATGGAAATCCAGGTCTCGACTGTTTCTATCTGCTGCGGTATATCTTCTTTCTGAGGCATAAAGACCGTAACTTTTACGCCGAGTTCCTTACCCGCATCCTCAGCACCTTTTTTTACGACTTCCCAGTAAGGACCGACACTTTTACCCAACACCCCATATTGAATCTCTTCTTTTCTGCATCCCGAAGAAAAACCAAAGATGACAACAGCTATAATCAATAGCAAAATCTTTAAAATTCTGTACATTTTAACCTCCTTTTCCTTTTGTTTTTTCGCGTAAAACGTCGATAGTAACGGATATCACAATGATAAAACCAAGAATTACCTGATGCCAGTACGAAGATACCTCCAGTAAGACCAGAGAATTCCATACTGCCGTCAAAATTCCTGCACCTATTAAAGCACCGATTATAGTTCCGACTCCGCCGAACAGGCTGGTTCCTCCTATGACCGCGGCTGCGATGGCATACATTTCATAGGTAAGACCTACATTGGGATTACCCTGCTTGAGTCTCGCAGTCAACAATATACCTACGATTCCCGCCATCACTGCGGACAAAACATAAGTAAGAATTCTTGTATTATCGACATTTATGCCCGAAAGACGCGCGGCTTCTATATTTCCCCCTACCGCATAAATGTACCGTCCGTATATAGTTCTGCCGAGCAGAAAAATCGAGAAACCGGAAATAACTACAAGAATCAATACCGGGAATGGAATGAATTTAAATAACATTCCATCCCAGATAAAAGAAAAAGATTCGGGAATGTTTATAACCGGCCATCCTTTTGTTATCACCGTAGCGAGACCCCTTCCAATGGCAAAAGTTCCGAGAGTTATGATAAAAGGAGGAACTTTGAGCTTGGTGATAAATATTCCGTGCCATACACCAATAAATACCGCTATCAAGAGGGTCAAAACGATTGCGCATGGTATCCCCAGACCGTGAGAAAGGAAAAAGGCTGCCAGCACTGAAGTCAAAGCAATTACGGAACCGGGAGAAAGGTCGATACCTCCTGTGAGTATTACGAAGGTCTCCCCTATCGCAATCAGACCAAAAACGGCTATCTGTCTCGAAAGAATCTGAAGATTATATGAGGAAAGAAAACGAGGATTGAGTATTGCTGTAATTACCCATATACCCAAAAGAGCAAAAAATATACCTGTTTCCCGAAACTTAAATATTCTCCTAAAATTCAAGCATGCTTCTCGACTATCTTATTTAACGCTAAGAACCTGTCCTTAAGAGCAGGATACAGTGAACGATAAACAGAATAATATTCATTGTACTTTTTCGCATTATCTTTATTCGGAGCGGTCGAACTTTTTACTTTTATTATTGCATTACACGCATCTTCAAGACTCGAATAAATCCCGGTACCTTCACCTGCCAAAAGAGCAACTCCTAAAGCCCCTCCGTCGGTTACATTTATAGTTGTCATCGGTGAATCGTTTATATCGGCTTGAATTTGTCTCCAGAAAGGTGATTTTGCACCGCCGCCAGACCCACGAATTTCTTTGATGGGAATATCAAGGGCTCTGATTACTTCCAGTGAATCACGAAGACCAAATGCAACTCCTTCCAGAACGGACCGTATAAAATGTGCTTCCGTATGACGGAGACTCAACCCGAAGAATACTCCTTTCGCATTCGGATCCGCGTAAGGCGCTCTTTCTCCGGTCAAATAAGGTAAAAATATAAGGCCTTCGCTCCCTACCGGAATTTTGTCTGCTTTTTCTTCCATTAAAATATAGGGGTCCACACCCTTTTTTGCCGCTTCCGCTTTCAAATCGGTAAATAAAGTATCCCGCAGCCAGCGCAGCGACCCCCCAGCAGACAACATAACCCCCATTAAATGCCATTTACCTTTAACAGCGTGACAGAACGTATGCAAGGTATTTGCCGGGTCAAGACGATACGCATCGCTTGCGGCAAAAACAACACCGGAAGTACCCACAGTCGAAGATATTACACCTTCTCTTATTATTCCCGTTCCTACTGCCTGGGAAGCCTGGTCTCCGCCACCTCCCACTACGGGAGTTCCTTCCTTCAGTCCGGTTTCTCCGCTTGCCGCGGCATTCACCTTTCCGCTAACTTCATAAGATTCATAGCAATCCGGAAGTATGTCGATATCTATATCAAGTTCGTCCAAAAGCTCCTTTGACCATTTTCTTTCCTTAACATTCAGGAAATTGGTGCCGGAAGCATCGGACACCTCGGTTGCGAATTCGCCCGTAAGACAGAAACGGATATAATCCTTGGGCAATAATATCTTATAAATCTTATCATAAATTTGGGGTTCATTGTCCCTGACCCAGAGCAATTTACCTGCTGTAAAACCCGTAAGAGCCGGATTGGATACAAGCTCGATCAATCTCTCCGCACCTATAGTATCTGTAATATATTGACATTGCTTTTCGGTCCTCTGGTCACACCAGATTATAGCGGGACGGAGTACTTTGTAGTTTTTATCAAGGGTTACAAGACCGTGCATCTGTCCTGAAAGTCCTATCCCTTTTATTTCTTTGGGGTCCACGGCAGATTTCTTAATGACTCGTTTTATGGCTTCGACAGTCCCATTCCACCAATCTAAAGGTTCCTGTTCAGCCCAGTTTACTTTCGGGGTTTGCAGAGGATATTCGACTGTATCGGTAACGATTTTTTTTGCTTCTTCGTCCATAATGAGTGCTTTGATTCCGCTTGTTCCGAGGTCAAGACCCAATAAATAACCCATAACATCTCCTTTTTTTATAAATAAAACAAAACATTTACTATCATAACAATAAAACGAACCAAATTTTAACAGAGTATATATAATAATAAATAAAATTCTTGCAAGAGGCAAAACTAAAATGCAAAAATCAAATATCAAAATGTAAAAATACAAATCAAAATTCAAAAACGAATTTCACCGCAGAGGCACAGAGTATGCAGAGCCCTTCTCCACCCAAATATTAGGACGCAGATAAACACAGATTTAAAAGGATTTTTTATTTTTTGTTGTTTATAGTAGCCATCCCTGTTACTTTTTACTTTTCTAAATCACATACGCCAGTCGAAATCATCCATTGGTTTACTAAAAAACAAGGAAATAGATTCCTTGACTTTAATTTTACTGGAATTATAATGAAATGTTAAATGAAATGTTTAAGTGTGGAGTTCGTAGACAAAGTCAGCAATTACATCAATGAACGGTTCCGCATAACATGGAGGTAAAGTTATACATCGCTACAGAATAAAAGTAATAAAGAAAACGATGAAAATGAAAGAGATAGCTAAACAGCGAAAGCGATTGAGGGACAAGGTAGAAGGCAGAATTAACAATTAACAAGGAACTGTTGAAGGTATTAAGGGCTAAGGCGAGAGGTATTATTGCTATCAAGCATTATGAAAGCCGAATTTAAAATCATTTATTACCTTTCTTATTCAACCCTGGAACTTTCCTGATGTCAGATAAGAACAAATTTATATGAGTGTCCCTTCCTTTCAGTTGTATAGGAGGGAACCCCTTCGAAGGAAGGAGAAAAGAAAGGAGGGAGGGTAAGAAAAATAGTTTTGTTTTTTTCGCAACAAAAACAACGACAACAAACAATATAAAAAATCTAAGGAGTGAAAAAAATATTATGAATTTTAAACGTTTAATGATATTTTTAGGAGCTGTAATTTTAGTGGCAGTTATAGCTCTTTCATGGGGATGTCAGAATCAACCCACAGGCCCGGGAGATATAACCAAAATGGAAGCGAGTACTCCTCCGGCATCTAGCAAAACCCGCGCCAGTTTTTTAGGCAATATAATCTCCGGTAGTAGTGCTCCTTCAAGTTTTACCAGATACTGGAATCAGGTCACACCTGAGAATTCCGGTAAATGGGGTTCGTGTGAGGGAAGCCGGGATCAGTATAATTGGTCCCAGTTAGATGCCGCGTACAATTTTGCAAGAAGTAACGGTTATAAGTTTAAGGCACATTGTCTTGTTTGGGGAAGCCAGGAACCCGGCTGGATAAGCGGTCTTTCCCAGAGTGAACAGAGGGCGGAAGTAGAAGAATGGATAAGAGATTTCGGCAATAGATATTCGCCTGATCTGGTAGATGTTGTTAATGAGCCTTTGCATGCTAAACCTTCTTATAGGAATGCGTTGGGAGGCGACGGCTCTTCGGGATGGGATTGGGTTGTTGAGGCTTTTCGTTTGGCCAATCAGTATGTTAGCGGTACAAAGATCTTAAACGAGTATGATATTTTAAACGGGAGTTCCAATCCAAGCCAGCTTATCCGGATTGCCGATGCAATCAAGAATGCCGGCTTAAGTGTAGCTATCGGTTGTCAGGCTCACAGTATCGAGAATGTATCCGCAAATGATTTAAGATCCCGTTTAAATCAAATAAAGAACGCGGGATATTCCGTTTATGTGTCAGAGCTGGAAATACGAGGCAGTGACAGTGAGCAGCTGCGGATATATCAAGATCTGTTTCCTATTATATGGGAGAATAGTGCGGGTGTTACTCTATGGGGATATATACAGGGACAGATGTGGCGCGGCGAAGCCTACTTAGTAAGCTCCAGTGGTTCTCACCGTCCTGCCATGGATTGGTTAATGCAGAATTATGGAAAGGGTGGCGGTGGCTCAACAACCACCACAACCAGCGGCGGATCAACCACAACAACGACTAGCGGTGGATCTACTACGACAACAACCAGTGGTGGCGGCGGATCAAATAGTATAGTTATAAGGGCACGCGGAGTAGCAGGTAGTGAACACATCTACGTAACAGTAGGTGGAAGTCAGATTGGCAGTTGGACATTATCTACAAGCATGAGCAACTATTCTGCTTCTACTAACAATACCGGCGGCATTAACGTGTATTTCGACAATGACGGAACTAACAGAGATGTTCAGATAGATTATATCACTGTTGACGGTTCAACCCGTCAGGCAGAAGACCAGAGCACCAATACGGGTGTCTGGCAGAACAGTCAGTGCGGCGGTTCCAATAGCGAATGGCTGCATTGCAACGGTTATATCGGCTTTGGTGATGTCTCCGGTGGTGGCACCACAACAACCAGCGGTGGTTCAACAACAACCAGCGGCGGTACCACAACCACTACCAGTGGCGGCGGCTCAAATACCATAGTAGTAAGGGCACGCGGGACAAATGGCAGCGAACACATCTACTTAACAGTAGGCGGAAATCAAATTGGCAGTTGGACATTATCTACAAGCATGAGCAACTATTCTGCTTCTACTAACAATACCGGCAGCATTAACGTGTATTTCGACAATGACGGAACTAACAGAGATGTTCAGATAGATTATATCACTGTTAACGGTTCGACCCGTCAGGCAGAAAACCAGAGCACCAATACGGGTGTCTGGCAGAACAGTCAGTGCGGCGGTTCCAATAGCGAATGGCTGCATTGCAACGGTTACATCGGCTTTGGTGATGTCTCCGGTGGTGGCACCACAACAACCAGCGGCGGTACCACAACCACCAGCGGCAGCAGTTGGTGGGGTAGCTGGAGTTGGTGAGTTGGTGGTAAGAATATCTCTTGAATAGATAGATAGGTTCTATTACCTGATTAAGTCTTATCTAATCATAGTTGATATAAATAGGCTGCCCGAATAACAATCGGGCAGCTTCTTTTATTCTGTATAAATCATCTTGCAGATTTACGTCAAGTAAAAAAATGATTAAAAGATAAACAGATATTCGAAAACATTCGTTACGATATTTTTCACTAAAGAATTCAGCTACTTGACTAATATGCAGGTCCCATTATTATACAATCGATTCGGCTATATGAAACATTTCTTAAACTTTACTGCGATTTTATTTTTACTTCTTTTCAATTGGCAGTGTTCACCTAACCGCCCGGCCACTGTGGAATGGGTTCGAAATATCGGAGGAAAGTATAACGATTCAGGCTACGCGGTCCAGCTGACCGCTGACGGCGGTTACATTATAGCAGGTTACACTTTTTCTTACGGTGCGGGCTGGAATGATGTATATATTATAAAGACGGATAGAAAAGGAAATATCCTCTGGACGAAAACCTTCGGTGGCCCTTATTGGGACGTGGGTTATTCGGTCCAGCAAACCACCGATGGAGGATATATTATAACAGGCTTCAAAGGCTCCGGAGGTGTGGAAAACAATAGTAGCGCTGATGTGTATTTAATAAAAACAGATCCTTCGGGCAATGCACAATGGGAAAAGACTCTGGGGGGAGATGATTACGACTGCGGGTACTCTGTGCTTCAGACTGCTGAGGGAGATTATATCATAGCAGGTTATACCGAATCTTTCGGTGCGGGTTCGAAGGATGTATATCTTATAAAGACGAATCCTGACGGAGATACAATCTGGACGAGAACCTTAGGTGGAAATGATTGGGATGAAGCTTATGCGGTTCAGCAGACCTCCGGTGGAGATTATATTGTAGTGGGTTACACTCAATCTTTCGGCGCGGGTTCGAGAGATGTGTATCTTGTAAAGGTTGACTCTGACGGAAATATCCTTTGGACGAAAACATTGGGTGGAGATGATTGGGATGAAGGTAAGTCGATTCAGCAAATAAGAGACAATGGTTATATTATAACTGGTTCCACCGTATCCTACGGTGCAGGTGAATGGGATGTCTATCTCATTAAAACTGACTCTCTCGGGGATACTCTCTGGACGAAAACCTTCGGCGGAAATAAATATGATGCTGGTATGTCGGTCCAACAGACCTCGGATGGAGGTTTTATTATAGCGGGTATTACGCATTCTTACGGTGCCGGTGAGGGGGATATATATATGATAAAGACCGATTCCTTGGGAGATTCCCTCTGGAGTAAAACCCTGGGTGATACTGGTGCAGAGGGAGTCAATTCAATTCAGCAGACGTCAGGTAACGGATATATTATGGCAGGCTTTACCCGTGCTGAGAATGCTATTGAGAGTAACGTTTATCTTATTAAGCTGAAACATTAATATTAGTTCTGTGTTCATCCTCATTTCGACTGTATATTTCTACACCACATACGCCAGTCGAAATCATCCATTGGTTTACTAAAAAACAAGGAAATAGATTCCTTGACTTTAATTTTACTGGAATTATAATGAAATGTTAAATGAAATGTTTAAGTGTGGAGTTCGTAGACAAAGTCAGCAATTACATCAATGAACGGTTCCGCATAACATGGAGGTAAAGTTATACATCGCTACAGAATAAAAGTAATAAAGAAAACGATGAAAATGAAAGAGATAGCTAAACAGCGAAAGCGATTGAGGGACAAGGTAGAAGGCAGAATTAACAATTAACAAGGAACTGTTGAAGATATTAAGGGCTAAGGTGAGAGGTATTATTGCTATTAAACATTATGAAAGTCGAATTTAAAATCGTTTATTCCCTTTTTTATTCGACAGGAGAACTTTCCTGATGTCGGATAAGAACAAATTTATTTGAGTGTCCCTTCCTTTCGGTTGTAGAGGAGGGAATCCCTTCGAAGGAAGGAGAAAGGAAAGGAAAGGAAGGAGGGTAAGAAAAATAATTTGGTTTTTTCGTAACAAAAACAACAATATAAGATAAAAAATCTAAGGAGTGAAAATGAATTTTAAACGTTTAATGATATTTTTAGGAGCTGTAATTTTAGTAACAGTTTTAGCTCTTTCATGGGGATGTCAGAATCAACCCACAGGCCCGGGAGATATAACCAAAATGGAAGCGAGTACTCCTCCGGCATCTAGCAAAACCCGCGCCAGTATAGTTGTAAGGGCACGCGGGACAAATGGCAGCGAACACATCTACTTAACAGTAGGCGGAAATCAAATTGGCAGTTGGACATTATCTACAAGCATGAGCAACTATTCTGCCTCTACCAACAATACCGGCGGCGTTAACGTGTATTTCGACAATGACGGAACCAACAGAGATGTTCAGATAGATTATATCACTGTTGACGGTTCAACCCGTCAGGCAGAAGACCAGAGCACCAATACGGGTGTCTGGCAGAACAGTCAGTGCGGCGGTTCCAATAGCGAATGGCTGCATTGCAACGGTTATATCGGCTTTGGTGATGTCTCCGGTGGTGGCACCACAACAACCAGCGGTGGTTCAACAACAACCAGCGGCGGTACCACAACCACTACCAGTGGCGGCGGCTCAAATACCATAGTTGTAAGGGCACGCGGGACAAATGGCAGTGAACACATCAACTTAACAGTAGGTGGCAGTACAGTTGGCAGTTGGACATTATCTACAAGCATGAACAACTATTCTGCTTCTACTAACAATACCGGCGGCATTAACGTTGTTTTCGACAATGACGGAACTAACAGAGATGTTCAGATAGATTATATCACTGTTAACGGTTCGACCCGTCAGGCAGAAAACCAGAGCACCAATACGGGTGTCTGGCAGAACAGCCAGTGCGGCGGTTCCAATAGCGAATGGCTGCATTGCAACGGTTATATCGGCTTTGGTGATGTCTCCGGTGGTGGCACCACAACAACCAGCGGCGGTTCAACTACAACAACCACGACCGCTGGCAGTACTTCCACTACAACAACCAGCGGCGGTACCACAACCACTACCAGTGGCGGCGGCTCAAATACCA
>CAZGBM010000047.1:0-16716 GCA_964523975.1 uncultured bacterium
TATAGAATCCAGGTGTCTCAGTACGAAATTGAGAAATACCTACCGATATTATAAAGGTTAGGGGGTCGATCCGTTAGAAGAAATAAACCTTTTAACTAATCAAGTTTATTCTATTAAAATTGATTAGTAAAAAAGGGAGGATTATATGCGTATTATTAAAATTGTTATACCTTTGTTCTTTGTAATTTTATTGACTTCATGTTCAAGCGCCGTATGGGTTCACAGAGACTTCGAATCTATGAGAGATAATGTGAAAACCATTTCCGTTATGCCTCCGCAGGCTGCATATTTCCAAAGAAAGGCAGGCTCTACTGACCCAGAACCGGAACACAACTTTGAAGTGTCAAACAATGTCCAGACTGCTCTGAAAGAAGTATTGGAAGAAAAAGGATTTATAGTCAAACCTGCCGGATTAACCGACAGTATTCTAATAAACAATGAAGATTTAGGTTTATGTTTTATCAGGTCGCTAAAAAGATTTCATGAAATATGCGACACCCTGGGTAATTTAAGAATAAAAAAGGAAACCTATAAAATGAACCCGGAAATAGGTGTTTTTGCCGAGCGGGCAGATGCCGACTACCTGTTATTCAGCCGTGGTGTGGCATTCAGGACATCGGAAGGTGGTAAGATCAAAGATGCTGTTCTTACAAGTATATTAAATCCCGGAAGATTTGTCCAATTTGAAGGATTAACCCTGGAACTGCTTTTGATTGATGCAAATTTAGCCGAAGCAATCTGGTATAACACAAATTGGCCCAATTCAAGCTGTGACTCCTTTAGCTTAAAAGATATCAAGGATTTGTGTAACAAACTTCTCAAAAATAAATTAATACAAAAGAATAAAATTTGACTTAAAAATCTATCTGAACTGACTTAATATCTTTTAAGATTGTATGTGCGGCTGCCGAGACCGATCTCCTCAGCTAATTTGAAAAATTCATCCATATTTACATCAGTATCGAATAGCGCCTTTAATTTATCTTTAGAGGCAAGCTCCTTTCTTTTCCAGTTAACTCCTTCAAGTGGTTCAGCCTTTTCGACCAAATCCACAGAAGCGGCATCAATGGAAACGATGTCTTTAGAAAAAAGAAATCCTATATTTTGAACGACCGGATTCATCGTAACACCATAACAGTCACAATGAGGCGTTATATCCATCAAAACATTGAGATACGTACGCTTATCTATTTTATCAAGTATTGCGCCTGTATAATACAAAGTCTTTTTCACGGATTCTCTTGCATCTCTCCACTGGAATTCTATTGCACCATATTTACAGGTTACAACACACATTCCGCAACCGATGCAGGTATCTTTGTTCAACTGAGCTGTTTTTTCTATCGTTATTGCCTGGCTCGGACAATGAACCGCACATTCTCCGCAAGCTACACACTTATTCTTCACAACTTCCGGTTTAATATTGGAATGTAGAAATAGCTTACCTCTTCGGGAAGCCATTCCCATACCTACGTTTTTTATAGCACCGCCATATCCAAAAAATTCGTGAAATTTGAAATGAGTTAAAACAAACAGGTAATCAATATCTTCGATTATTTTCCCTATATAAGCGATATCCTCTTCACCCGATTTGGCCTTGAGTTCTATCTCATTTTTTCCGCGTATCCCATCTCCCACCAAAAAGGGAGCATCCACTACCCCATAGGTAAAACCATGCTTATATGCAGTTTCATAATGGTCTATAGCATTCCATCTTTTTTCCCTGTAAAGAGTATTACAGTCAAATAAAAAAGGTTTCGCTCCGCGCTTTTTCAATTCTTCGACTACAATTCTAACAATCTGCGGTCTGATATGAGCAATATTTCCGAATTCGCCGACATGAAGTTTTATTCCAACAAAATCACCCTTTTTCACATCATCAAGATATCCCTCCGACCCTAAGAGATTTTTCGTCGTCTCAAGAGGTGATATATCGGAAAACGGAGCAAAAATTACATCACTCATACAAATCCCGAATCCCGAATCCAGTCCATAGAGGATAATATTCTAAAAAAAACAATATAGTTTCACTCATTTTTTCCAAAATAACGGTATCCACATCGGAACTTCATTCATATACTTCTTATATTCATTGCCAAAACGCGAAAGCAAGAGTTTCTCTTCGTAACGTGAAATGTAATGTAAAAAAATAATCGCAAAAATCCATACAACCGCAGCGGCAAGCGATACACGTAACATCAAAAGTCCAAGATAAAGCAAAATTTCACTCAGATATATTGGATGCCTAATGATACTGAAGACACTTTTCCTTATTACACAGGGCACCTCTCTCTTCTCCCCGAATACGATAGAAAGTCCTGTTATTGCAAGATAAGCAGATATCAACAGCATAATTATTCCTAAAGGAATTCTAACAAATGGTAAGTATCCATTAGGAAAAGCGGTATATTTAAAGAAAAAAGTATCGGTTATCCAGACACTCATAAAAATAACGTAAAATAGAATTTGCCCTATATCACTTAAATGGTTCTCTCCTATCAGGTCTTCCCTACCTTTATGTCTTCTTATATGCCTACCTTTAATTTCTTTCACTGTTCATCTCCAGGATACCATATTATATATTTCGAACATCTAAATCAACCTATTAAACAAATACATCATTAAAGGGATAGATACTAAAGAGAAAAGAAAACTCGAAAGAAGAAACTGGCTCACGATAGCACGGTTACCACCGTTTCTCTCCGTTACAATAGGAATTGCAGTAACCGGCGGCACCGCACCCTCAATCAACAATAGTAAAGCGACATTAGCAGATGGCTTTATCAGAATTATTATTCCCAGCATAACAAGAGGCATTACTAAATTTTTAAAAATCAAAAATTTAATGATTTCTCCGACATACAACTCCCCTGCCTGTTTAAAATCGATTATTATATTGCCTCCAAGAATTATCATCAAAAGAGGAATAGCCATTGCCCCTACCATCTCAAGACCGGAAATAACGAAAGAAGGAATATAAACATTAAACCCCGTAATCTTCAAGACTACAGCCAGGACCGTAACAACTAAAACCGGATGAAAAATTTTCTTCCATTGTATCTTTCTCCTCGATGAAAAAAAGAGAAAAGAAGTAGCAAAGAAGAAAGACGAATAGAATATCATAAATAAAAACAGATCAATTAAATAATCTGAATTCCTTCCAAACATGCCCGCCAATATAGCAAGCGGAAAGAATATTCCGTTCTGATAAAAAAGTGAGACCTCAAATTCCCGTTTGTTTTCCTTTCTTGCGAAAATAACACCAATTAAAGTTATAATAAAAGCAATAACCGTAAAGAAACCCCACCACAACGGCAATTTCCACCAATTCGTTTTTATAGCAGGATTAAAATTATTTATTATATTTGTAAATATAAGAGCAGGGAGAGCTATCTCAAGAGCAAGTGGTGAGAGAAGCGAAAAAAAACTCTCTTTTACCATTTTTCTCGTAATCATCCAGGCACCAATCACACCTATAAAAAGAAGCATTGCAACAGCCTGGAAAGCAGAAATCAAGACATTCATATCAAAAGTTATTTCTCAGCACGAACAGTGAATTTCAAGACTCCGATACCTTCGATGCCGGATTCGACAATATCGCCAGCTTTCATCTGCCCCACTCCTTCAGGAGTACCGGTTGCTATAATATCCATCGGCTCAAGAGTCATAATACCGGAAAGATACCAGATAAGGTCTTCGACGGAAAATATCATATTTTTTGTATTACTATTTTGTTTCATTTCTCCATTTAACTTCAAGTAAATATTTAAGTTATGGCAATTAACATCTTCTACCGGTATGATTTCAGGCCCTATAGGTGCAAAAGTATTAAAACCTTTCGCGATATCCCAGGGCATACCTTCTTTCATTTCTCGTGCCTGAATATCTCTTGCAGTCACGTCATTGAAAACAGTAAATCCAAGAACGTAATCCAGGGCTTTTTCTTTGGGAGCTTTCCAGCATTGTTCTTTTATAATAACTGCCAGTTCAACCTCATAATCCACCTGCTTCGAGGCTCCGGGTATTACAACAACACCGTCATTGCCAATTAGTGCTGACGGCGGCTTCAAAAAAATTTTTGGGTCTTCGGGCATAGATAATTCAAGTTCGTCTATATGTTTCCTGTAATTCTTGGCAACTGCAAGAATTTTTGTGGGTTTTAATTCAATTAAATCTTTCTTAAATTTAAGTTTTACCAGAACTTCCTCCTTTTAAAAACACACAGAGCCCACACAACCCTACTCCAATTTAATTTACCACAGAGAACACAGAGAAATTTTTAAATTTATTTTTAACAATATATTATTCCCACATATAGTCAAGGCATCTGAAAACATAAAACGCCTTCAACGTCAACGAATGAGCATCAGGAATACAAAAAACCCATCCCCCAGTTTTTTAACAACAAATAGCACAAATTACACAAATAACTTTTTAATTAGCCACATATTTTCACGGATTGGCACGGATTGCCCAACTACCCATCCTTTAATACTTTTTTTCTTTTTTAACAATAAAATAAAATTTTTAATCAGTGTGTATCTGTGTTTATCCGTGGCCATTTTCTTTTTTAATATTCGAGCTATTCGTGTAATCCGTTGTTGCTCTCAGTTTTGGTGTATGGCAGGGTGTTTCAGACAACAAAAATATATTTTTTTCTCTGTGTTCTCTGTGTCTCTGTGGCTATAATCCTCCTTGACTTTTAAACCAAAACTTTTAAATTCCAATAATCGGAGGTTATCGATTTGAAAGAAAAAATCAGGGTCGCGATTATTTTCGGAGGAAAGTCGGCAGAACATGAAATTTCCATCATTTCTGCAAAAAACGTAATAGACGCAATCGATAAAGATAAATACGAACCTATACCAATCGGAATTGATAAAGACGGAACCTGGTATCTTAACGAACAATCAAAATTCATTCTGGAAAGTAGCAATCCGAAACTTGCAAAAATAAACAAAGCGAATGACAAAGTAGCTCTTGTACCGGTAAACAATTCGAATGAATTGATGAGCATTACAAGCAACAAAAATAAAGGCAAAATAGATGTAGCATTTCCCGTTTTACACGGCACTTATGGTGAAGACGGCTCCATTCAGGGTTTATTCAGGATGGCTAATATACCATATGTAGGCGCTGACGTGCTCGGCTCTGCGGTTGGTATGGATAAAGACGTTCTGAAACGGCTTCTACGTGATGCCGGAATACCAATTCCCAGATTTGAAGCTTTCAATAAAATAACCATAAAAAACACACATTTCGAAAAATTGACCGAGATAATCGGACTACCGATGTTTATAAAACCTGCAAATTTAGGTTCCTCCGTAGGAATAAGCAAAGTTAGTGACGAAGATGAATTTAAAAAAGCAGTTGATATTGCCTTTGAGTACGATAATAAAATCTTAGTCGAAGAATTTATAAAGGGTAGAGAAATAGAATGTTCGGTGCTCGGGAATGACGACCCGATAGCTTCGCTACCCGGAGAAATTATTGTAAAGAGTGAATTCTATTCTTATGAAACAAAATATTTGGACGAAAACGGCGCGACTTTAGAAATTCCCGCTAAACTTTCTGAAACAATCACTGAAAAAATACAACAATATGCAGTCGAAACCTTCAAAGTTCTCTGTTGTCAGGGAATGGCAAGGGTGGATTTTTTCCTGCGCAACAATACAGAAATATTCGTAAACGAACTCAATACAATTCCGGGTTTCACAAAAATCAGTATGTATCCGAAGCTCATGCAAGCAAGCGGCATTCCTTATACCGAACTAATCGACCGGCTCATCCAACTTGCAATCGAAAGATTTAAAAAAGAACAGGAATTGAAAACGACATTTAATTAAAACGGCTCTCGGCTTACCGCTCACGGCTAACCGCTGGTACCAAATCCCAACCCTCAAACCCCAAATCTTAAATTTAGACAGGATTAACAAGATTTACAGGATATTTTTTATTTTTTAAAACCCGACCCACAACACCAAATTAATCTCACACAGAGACCACGGAAAATACAGAGATAATAGTACGCAGATTTAAAAAGGATTAAGAGGATTTTCCTTGTTTTGATTTAACGACCCAACGAACCCACGACCTAACTAACCAACTAAAATGAAATTTGCCACGGATTCACACGGATAAACACGGATTACCCAACCACACCCCAAAATTTTTACCACAGAGGACACAGAGAAAAACAAAACTCACGGAGTGCACAGAGAAAACAACAAAGAATTATATTTGTGTTGTTTAAAACCCACACAACCCCAGTTTTTTCAACAACAAATCACACGAATTGCACGAATAAAAAAATTTTATTGTTTAAATTATCCAACGACCTAACGAATCAACAAGCTAACTAAAAAAGTAACAACAAATCAAATAAATAGCACAAAAATCAGGAAAGACCGACGACGAAAGACAGCAGATTAAAATTTATATGGTTGACTTTTAGCTATTTTATAAATAGAATAAATACAAATTTAACAATTATAATTAAGAGGTGAATGTATCATGGAAAAGAAACAAGAAAAAAAAGTCTTATGTCAAATATGCAAAGAAAAAAAGAAACCGGCAGAAGTTACTCCGGCACAATTAGTCCGAAAACCAATCGTAGAGGTAATTCTAAAAAAGCATCCCGACTGGTCATCCGAAGGTTATATATGTAATACTGACCTCAACAATTTCAGAGAAGAATATATTACAAATATCCTTGAAGCGGAAAAAGGCGAACTTTCCTTTTTAGAAAAGGAAGTTATGAAAAGCCTGAAAGAACAAGAACTCCTGTCTAAAAACGTCAATATTGAATTTGAACGTCAGTTAACAGTCGGAGAACGCATATCTGATAGACTGACTACCTTTGCCGGAAGCTGGAAATTTATTTCCATCTTTATGGTTACTGTCATCATCTGGATGGGTATAAACTCAATCGTACTTATTTTAAAGCCATTTGACCCATACCCCTATATTCTTCTTAACCTGGTTCTTTCATGCCTGGCTGCAATCCAGGCTCCGGTAATACTGATGAGCCAAAACCGTCAGGCATCAAGGGACCGATTACAGACAGAATACGATTATCGGGTCAATCTTAAAGCTGAGTTAGAGGTTCGGCAATTACATGAAAAAATGGACCATCTCCTTATGTATCAATGGCAAAGACTCCTGGAAATTCAGGAAATCCAGATGGATATGCTGGAAGAAATCGCCCATAGAAATCCTTGAATTAGTCGTCAGTCACAAGTCAAAATAAAACTCAACCCACAACCCAAAAGATATTTAGACAGGATTAACAAGATTTACAGGATATTTTTTGTTGTTAAAAACCCAACCCACAACACAATTTATTTACATGTAGATAATGTAGAAATTGTAGAGCCTCTTTTTTAATTTCTATATGAACTACAGGTTCTACATGTGCAAATTCTTTTTTTTATTCTTCCGTAGTCCGTCTGCGGTCAGTTGACATTTGTGTGAATTTAGATTATAATTATATATATTCAAAAGGAGGTATATGATGCAAAAATATATAAAAATATTTTTAGTTACCGCGTTTATATTATTCTTTATCAACATGAGTTGCAGTGAGGAAAGTCTTGATAAACAGAGCCCTTATGAAGAAACACAGTTAATCAGTTACTCTTCCAGTGATTCGTGTCTTTCTCATTTCAGACAATATGTTGATAGTGCGGAAGTGGAAATCGAAGTAGATAGTTTTGATATAAATATTACTCATAAAAATGCGATTTTAAATTGTTGTCTTGACTCTATTGAAGTGGAATTCGTTGAGGCAGGAAACACTCTAAAACTCTATGAAACCGAAGTTAATGGGCATTGTTATTGTGATTGCCCTTATGAGATTACTGCTAAAATAGGGGTAGCAGAACCCGGCGTTTATCTAATTGAAATTTTTACTGAAGACAGGTTAGTCTATCAAAAATGGGTTGAAGTGCCGTAGCGATTCTTGTTGCTAAATCCTAAATCCCAAAATTAACCACAGATTACACAAGATTAACACAAGATTTTTTGTTGTTTAAAACCCAGCCCACACCAAATATTTAGACAGGATTAACATGATTTACAGGATTTTTTTTGTTTTTTTCAACTCGAAACACGAAACGCAAAACTCGAAACTATAATTCACACAGAGAGCACAGAGCCCCACCACCCCCTACCTTTTTTATTTTTTGTCTTAACCATCCAACGAACCAACGAACCAACAAAAGTTTGGAAGACAGGTAAATAGCAAATACTTTAGTTTACTACAGAATCTGATACACACGCAAAAAAAGGAAACAATTTATAAGGATGTTCCTAGATATTTAATAGAATGTAAGAAATGCGCTTATAGAACAGATGAAAGTGACAATATAGAAGAATTAATAAAACAATTGAAAAATGAGCATTGTCACTATTGCTTACAAATAAAGGGGCCTGATCTTGTTTTTTGAATCTCTGGGTTTTTACAACCCAGTCGCCAGTCGTTAGTCATAAGTCAAGCTAAAATCAAAAAAACTACAGTATCTACATGCCCTACATGTGATAAAAATAGCTTTTGGTTTTTGGCTTTTAGCTAACAAAAAATAAAAACTTTGTGTCCTTTGTGCCTTTGTGTGAGAATAAATTTGGGTTGTGGGGTTTAGTGTCTTTCGTGTGTTTCGTGGTTAAATAATCGTTTTTTCTTCGTGTCTTCGTGGCGAATTCTTCTTGACAAATTACCGAAAATATCTACAATTCAAACAAAAGAGAGGGAAAATAATTGAAAAAAAACTATTCATTTTTATTTATTATTTTGATTTGTATAATCGCAAGTGGTATACAATGTACAAAAAGTAATAACTTAAAAAAAACCGAATCTTCGTCTATACATTCAATAACTATCCAAGATACCATTCCAATTTCTCTTGTTACGATTATACCAAAAGGCAAACAAGCATCATTCTTGATGGGAACAACAGATGAAGAATTAAAGACCCAACCCACAATGGATCATCCGGATTATTATACGGACGACGAACAACCTGCACACAACGTTACCCTTACAATACCTTTTGAAATGAGTAAGTATGAGATTACGAACGAGCAATTCTGCCGGGTTATGAATTGGGCAATTGAAAAGAATTATGCAAAAATTACAGACGGAGACTTAAAAAGTCCCGCCGGAAAACCATATTTAGGAATAACGCATTTTGACACAGACGTTCCATATTTAGGGATTCAATTTGGAATTCAAATCGTTGGAAATTCGATTAAAGCCAGCGAAACATGTGAACTGCATCCTGTCCACGGAATAACCTGGTTTGGAGCTATTGCTTTTTGTAATTTTCTAAGTGAAATGCAGGGATTATTACCCGTATACAATTTAGAGATATCCGGTTGGGACACAACAAAGAATGGATTTAGACTTCCTACGGAAGCAGAATGGGAATACGCAGCACGCAAAAATGAAAGATATACTTATGCCTGGGGAAATGAAATCGATAAACGGTTTCTAAATTATGGCCCGAGTCAGAGTAGAGACCCGAATAAAAGTGTATTTAAACCAGTAGGCTTTTATAATGGTGAATCAAAAGAAGATATTGAAACAGAAGATAATGCATCACCATTCGGAATTTACGATATGAATGGAAATGTATGGGAATGGTGTTGGGATTGGTATGGCAGAGATTACTATAAACATTCTTCCCTAAAAGATCCAAAAGGTCCTGAAATAGGAGACGATCGTCCACCATATGATGTAAACGAACCAACAAAGGTTTGGCGAGGGTGTGGCTGGGCAGGAAATGATGCCTTTAGTCGAATTGCCAAACGCTGGAGTGCTTCTCCTAACACGGCAATAAATGAAGTAGGTTTTAGAATAGCAAGGTCATTATTTTAAAAAATATTAAACCACAGAGAACACAAAGAAAAAAATAATTGGCCACGGATAAACACGGATACACACTAATAAAAAAATATTTTGTTTTTTTACTTGAATCCTGGAATCCTAAACTCTGAACTTTAATTAACCACAAAGGACACAAAGATTTTTCTGTTTTTGCTAAATCCTAATTTTACCGCAGAGGCGCAGAGAACGCAGAGCCCTACCACCCCCTATCTTTTTTTTGTTTTAACCATCCAACGATCTAACGAACCCACGAACCAACAAAAGATTGACTCGCAACACCACTCCTCTTGACTAATGCGATCAATCTTTTATATTTAAAATACACTATGAGTATAAAAACACTATGTTGTATAAGTAAAAAAGGTTCTATCGAAATTCAAAAAGCAAGATCTAACTTTCCTATTTAAGAAATAAGACAAAAATGAATATATCAGAAAAATTCGTAGCTAAACTTTGCAAAGGGTCATTTCTTTCCTTTTGGAGCTATCCTACTCCCATAAGAAAAGACAATAAAAAAGAGCTATGTGATTTACTTGTCATAAATGATCCATATATAATTATTTTTTCTGTTAAAGATGTGGATATTCCTAAAAGCAAAGATTCTCAAGTCGATATTAACAGATGGTTTGGTAAAGCCATTAAATCTTCCGTAAAGCAAATTTATGGTGCTGAACATACACTAAATCGAAAGACTGAAATACTGGGGCAAAAACATGAAAAAATAATTCCCATTCCCGAACTTACAAATGCTATTATTCTCAGAATAACTGTGGCTTTAGGTCGATCTAATAGATTCCCTCTTATTTCAGGAGATTTCGGTAAAGGATTCATTCATACCTTTGATGAGATATCGTTTCCAATAATTACACAAGAACTTGATACTATAACTGATTTTGTTGAATATTTGCAGAAAAAAGAAGATTTTCATACCTCGAAAAAACAATTAATCATGGATGCCGAAGAAAACTTACTGGCCTTTTATCTAGAAAACGGGCGAAATTTTCCAGATAATTTAGATATTCTTATAATTAATTCTGATATGTGGAATCAGTTTGCAACGAAAAAAGAATATAAAGTTAAGAAATCCGAAGATAAACAAAGTTATGTTTGGGACCGAATTATTGAAGAAGTCTACGAAGACTGTAAAAAGGACTTATT
The DNA here is from genome assembly GCA_964523975.1 of uncultured bacterium. Taxonomy (GTDB): domain Bacteria; phylum Hydrothermota; class UBA3072; order UBA3072; family UBA3072; genus JAFGHJ01. The sequence continues at coordinate 11,042 of CAZGBM010000047.1, forward strand.
GTATCATAATTCTAATCTTGAACAAACAGAAAAAGTCCTTAGAGTTATGTCTAAGGAAAATAGATTTTCAAGAAGAATTCTGAGTAACGTTTTTTTAGATTTTATAGGCTTTTTTGATAAACCAAAAGGGGAAGGTCGATTTATAAAAGCACCATCTGGCATCATCTATGTATTTATGCTTGCACCTCATGATGATAATGATCGCGAAAGAAGAATGGAAGAACTGGGCCTCAGATGTTTTGTAGCTAGGACAATCAATCCAGATTCAAAAATAGTCATTGGTATAGCCACAAATCCTTACGAAAAAGGAGGAGGACATTCTTACGATTTATTTTACTTCGAACTTCTAAAGTTGACTCAAGAATTTAAAGAATATGTTCAGAAAATCCAACAGGAATTTGGATATTTTAGAAATGCAGAGGTTAGCACAAAAAAAATTGCCGAATATCCGGAATTCGAATAAGTGAAAATAATATTTAGCTGTTCGAATTGTTATTAAAAATTATGCTAAAAAATAAATTATTATGGCACAGTACGGCTCTGTAGCAATTTGTGATATTTTAGGATTTTCTGATCTCATAGAGAAAAATCCTCTTGATTCAATAGTGAAAACTCATTTGGATTGGTTTAGAAAAGCTGTTTGTCATTCCCTCCATAAAGACAAATTCCCAGAAATCACACCATCACTTAAGGAAATCCGGAATCACACATGTCTAAAATTAGCATGGTTTTCAGATACACTCTTGATATACACAATTGATGACACGGAACTTGACCCATAAATTAGTACCAGGTGGTATTGTAGTCTTGAATATGTTTGGGGATTCAATAAATTAAAGATGTGGCAAAAAGGAGGGAAGAATGCCAAAGAGATATTCCCCGAGATTAAAATTTCAAGTAGTTATGGAAGTCATCTCTGACAAGAGAGATCCATCTCAAATAGCAAGGTCATATGATGTACATCCTAATACCATCCGGAACTGGGTAGAAAGGTTTAGAGAGAACGGATCTGAAATATTTTCTAAAGACGGAGAAGTAAAAGACTTAGAGAGAGAAATTGCGGAATTAGAGCGACTTTTAGGACAGAAAGAACGGGAGATAGCTATTCTTAAAAATTTTTTAGGACGGGTTTAATGAGTAACACAGAAAAAGTAGAATTAGTAGAAGAAACATGGGAAGAATACGGATTAAACAGGACGCTTAAAGCGTTAGAGCTATCTAAATCTACCTGGTATTATCACAGGAAAGAAAAAAAGAGTTATAAAGAGAAGTATAGAGATTTAAAGCCAAAGGTAGAAGAGATAATTCAAAAGAATCCAGAGTATGGATATCCCAGGATAAAGGTTGAACTCAAAGAAGAATATGGGATAGTTGTAAATCACAAAGTCCTTCTAAATCTATTAAACTTCTGGGATTTAAAAATACTAAGAAATGCCAGGAAAACAAAAAAGAGTGGGATTAGAGAAGCCATTCAGGAAGCAGGTGAAGGTATTAACCTGGTTAAGAAGAAAGGACAGATAGGGTTCTTTGAGGTTATCTATACTGACTTTACCGAAATTCCTTATGATGGCGGAAAGAGGAATGCCCAATTGATTGCTATAATCGGTCATGAAAGCAAGATGATACTCGGATGGGCAGTAGGCGAACACGCGAATACTGATTTATCACTTGAAGCTTGGAGAAGAACGAAAGAGACATTCAAGGAATATCACATTTCACTTAAGGGGCTGATACTCCATCAGGATCAGGATTCAGTTTTTACAGGCAACAGATGGGTTGATGAGATATTGATAAAAGATGGGGTACGATTATCTTATTCGGAGAATGGAGCAAAGGGTAATACCTATATGGAATCGTTTAATGGACATTTTAAATGTCCTAACCGGTCTATTTTTTGTGAAGCTAAAGATTCAAATGAATTAAGGGAGGTCATTAAGGAACGAGTGCAATACTGGAACAAGAAAAGGAGACATTCAAGTCTTGACTATAGAACTCCATTGAATTATATAAGAGAGAAAATGTCGAATGAAGAGAAGAAATCCTGAATTAGAAGTGATGATAAAATTAGAAGGAATCCCTGAAGTCTACAAAAAAACATCTCAAAGTGGTACAACTTTTGGGTACAACCTCCCACAGATGAATCATTACGAGAGTTATTAACTTCTATTGGTTGGTTGTTATTTGAGACAATGTTTAGTGTTGGTACGCGTCTACGCTGTGGTTTAGCCTATGGTAAAATGCACTTGGATTCGGAAAACTCTCTTTATGTTGGCCAGCCTATCATTGATGCATATCGGTTACAACAAAACCAAGCATGGTCAGGTGGAGCTCTGACTGTTAGCGCAGTTGATCGACTTCCTAAAATTGCTAAATCAGGAAAAGTTGTCGATTGGTATGTTGTACAATATCAAGTTCCTTTGAAGAAAGGCCGATTTATGAATACATTCGCAATAGATTGGACAGTTGGTATTCATCCACACGATCTCCAATTTCTATGGTCACAAGAAAATCCAGAACCTACCGCTAAAGACTGGCAAGAGAAACCCGATATTTGTGAAAAATGGCTTAACACAAAAGTTTTTCATGACAAAGTATGTCGTACTTGTGATATTAAAAAAGAGAATTCTAACTAACAATTGAAATATACAAAGTATAAAGGGATCAGGTATTAATTTTTGAATTATTAGCAAAACAATCGAAATCAAAAAAGAAATTAATGAAATTTTAATGTCTTATGGATAGAAAAAAATTAACCGAAGCATTAAATTTAATTAGAATAAAACTCGATGAAGGTAAAATGTTTTTCTACGAAGATGTAGATACTGAAGAACTAATAGAATCTTTTAAAAAGATAAAATACAAGGAAGATGGTTTAGTAGATATGGATAGCGTCGATAGTAAAATAAAAAACACAGCGATTGCATTTATGGGACTACAAAATTTAGACAAAAAATCTCAAAATGTTGGCCAAGCAAAAACAGAAAATTTATTAAAAGAATATGATTCTTTATATAAACAATTAATGATAGGGCTTAGAGATTTGGTATTGCCGAGAAAAGATTTTTTTAAAAAGACCCTAATACAAAATTCCAAATACATACTTAGAGACAGTATTATATACAGAGCTGGAAGTATAAGATTTCATTTACAGTTACTTCTACTTGTTAAAAGCTCAATAGAAAAAGAGTTTACAGCAGATTTAAAAGAAATTAAAAATCTACATTTGAGGGTTCAAGGCACAGAAAACATGCAACAAGTTTTCGATGATATAGTATTTCATATTTGTTCAATGTTTGATTATTTGGGTAATTTAATTGCACTATTATATTATGGGCCAAATAAAATAAAACTTAAATGGAAAGGCCTCCTTAAGTCTATTAAAGACTTAAACAGCAAATTAAGCAAAGCTTCTGTTACATCATTACTTAAACAAATAAATAATGAATTAGTAAACCCACTATTCGAATACAGAGCAAACATATTTCATTACAAAAAAGATAGTGCTCGAGGTTTCCAAAAAACGTATTTGGATAAAGAATTCACAAATATTGACTTCAATGTTGGATTCCCTGAAACGTTAGAAAAAACATTAAAAATCAAATGCCTGGAAAAGCTCCAAAGCGAGAATCTGGAAGAGGTAAATATCATCAACGTCGCCTTGATTTTATCCGTAGAGAGTATTAAAAGTATTATAGAAATTATTAAAAAAATCTAAATCTGCGCCTGGTTTAAATACTAGATCTTATTTTAAACAACAAAAAATATCCTGTTAATCTTGTTAATCCTGTCTAAATTTAGAATTTTGGATTTAGGGGTTGGGATTTAGTTAAAACAAATAAAAAAAAGGTGTGTGGTGTGGGCTTCGTGTCTTAGTGCCTTTGTGGTAATATTTTTAGTCTACCCCTTGACTTTTCTTGAAAATCAAGTATCTTAAGCATAGTAAATCGTGGTTAAAAACCTCCAAGATCTCTAGGTACATATTTGTTTGTTTTATCATTTATCTCCCTTCTGGTTTTGACGGTCGTATAGCGTAATACGTTTCTGTAAAAACGTATTCGAATTTAATTACATTTACTGTAAATATTCTAACCTAAAAGGAGGTCAAATGAATATATACGTAGGTAACATTTCACACGAATTAACCGAAGAAGAAATTAATGAAGCTTTTTCATCTTATGGACAGTTGTCTTCGGTCAGGATAATAAAGGACAGGTACACAGGCGCATCCAGAGGATTTGCCTTTGTCGAAATGCCTGAGAAAACTGAGGCTGAGGCCGCAATTGCCGGTTTAAACGGCAAAGAACTTAAAGGAAGAACACTTAACGTAAATGAAGCCCGTCCTCGTACGGAAGGCTTCAGAGGCGGTGCAAGAGAAAGAAGTGGTGCATCCAGCTACGGCCGCTCTCAGTGGTCAGACTAGGAGTTATCTAAAAAAGATATAACTATCAACATAAAAGGGGGCATCGTTTAACAATATCATATTGTATATTGTTTGGACTTTGCCCCCAAAATTTTTCAAGTTTCGAGTTCCACACGTAGATTCTTCAAATCTAAGTTAAATAGATAAATAGCAAAACAGTTAAATGGTAAAAACAATAAATAAAAAATACTGTAAATCCCTTTTTTGTTCTGTCTAAATATAAGTGGTTTGGGTTGGGTTTTAAAGAAAAATTTTTTTATCCGTGTCTATCCGTGGCTAATTTAAGTAGGGGGGGTTGTGTCTTTGTGCTCTTTGTGTACTTTGTGTGATAATATATTTTGGTGGGGATTTTGGGTAAAACAAAAGAGAAACTCTGTGCTCTCTGTGTGTTTTATTTTTCTCTGTGTCCTCTGTGGTAAAATCAGTTTCTTCTTTTTTCACTAATTCACCAATTTCCCGTGCAAAGCACATTCCCCCCTTGACTTTTCCCGAAAATCAATTATTATGGACATAGTAAATGTAGGTTATGGAACCTCCAAGATCTGTAGGAATGTAATTATTATCTTATTCATTTATCTCCCTTCGGTTTTGCCGGTTAAACATCTCAATACGTTTTCTGTAAAACGTATTTTGACTTAATTACATTTACGAAAACATGTAAATATTCAAACCTAAAAGGAGGTCAAATGAATATATACGTAGGTAACATGTCGTCAGAATTAACCGAACAAGAACTCAATGAGGCTTTTTCAGCTTATGGACAGATATCTTCGGTTAAGATAATTATGGACAGGTACACAGGCGAACCCAGAGGATTTGCATTTGTCGAAATGCCTGAGAAAAACGAGGCTGAAGCCGCAATAGCTGCTTTAAACGGCAAAGAGCTTAAAGGTAGAACACTTACCGTAAATGAAGCTCGTCCGCGTCCGGAAGGCTTTAGAGGTGGCGCAAGAGGAAGAAGTAGCGGAGCATCCAGCTACGGCCGTTCTCGTTGGTCAAAATAGAATTTATCTAAAAAAGATATAACTATCAACATAAAAGGGGGCATTTTTCGACAATATTATATTGTTGATTTTGCCCCCAAAATTTTTTCAGATTTCGAGTTACGAATTTCGATTTTAAAAAACAAAAAAATTTTCACATGTAGAACATGTGGTTCGTGTAGGAATTTAAAAAACAAAATCTACAATTTCCACATTATCTACATGTAAAAAAGGGGTTGTTAGGTAAGTTTTTCCGCTAAATCCTAAATGAT
>CAZGBM010000048.1:0-16508 GCA_964523975.1 uncultured bacterium
TCTTTCCCCGAATATCAGAGAACCTATCCTTACCATGTTTGCACCTTCTTCGATAGCCGCTTTATAGGAATTGCTCATGCCCATCGATAGGATTTCCATTTTGGAATTGATTGTGTTGACTTCTTTGAGTTTTTCGAAAAGTGTTCTTGTGATAGTAAAGTAAGGTCTTGCATCTTTTGGATTACCTTCGTCAGGACCCATCGTCATAAGCCCCCTGATTTCTATATGTTTCAAGTCTTCCATTTGAATCAAAGCTTTTTTAATAGAAGTAAAGGTCGGCATAAATCCGGTTTTTGTCTTTTCTTTGCCGCTGTTTATTTCCAGAAGAATCGGAACGAATATTTTCCCCGCATTTTCGACCCGGATGTCGATATCTTGCGCTTTTTCTATTGATTCTACGGTCTGTATTAAATCGAAAATGGGAAGGGCTTTGTTTATTTTGTTGCTTTGAAGGTTTCCTATCAGATGCCATTTCACTTTGACTGCCAGGTCATCCAATTCTTCATATTTTTCGGAAGCTTCGGGGTAAGCATAATTTTCTCCGATATGCTCTGCCCCGGCTTCGATGACTTCTGCCATCTCTTTTACACTTCTTGTCTTTGTGGCGACAACTATTGTTACATCCTCTTTTATAGAATCACGTAGTTTCTTGTAATTTTCCGTTATCTTACCCATTCGAGAGGCTCCTTTTAAAATTCCTCAGGAAAAATTTGTTTTTACCGAATTTTACCATTTTTATCTCGCCTTCTTCCAATAATTTTTCTATAATTTCCCAGCTTTCACCCCCTTTGTCAAGTATGTTCCTTACATCTTCTTCACGCAAGGGATGAACCGATGTGATGTCGAGTATTTCTTCCCAAACGTTGGTTGCTGCCGGGAATTCGATTGGTGAATAACCTGTCAGTAGTTCCACATTAAGTTTCTTTTCTCTGAATAGACCGTAAGCGGTATTGATTGTTTCTTCAGAGGGGATGCTGGCTGTCTTGCTCGCAGTCGGTCTTGTCGGGATTGAAATGTAAGCTTTATCTATTTTTAATGTTGCGATGAAATCGGCAATTTTCTTTATGTGTTTCTTATCCGTGTTTATACCTTCTATCAGCATAGTTTCGGTGTTAAGGCTCCCTTTGTACTTATTGCTGAAATCGACGATTCCTTTCAATATTTCTTTTAGCGATAGACCGGGATGGGGACGGTTTACTCTTTTCCAGATTTTTTCATCAACTGCGTCTATTTTAAAAGAAACCCAGTCGGCTTTCAGCAAGTCTTTTTTTACGTCCGGTAGATTTATAAGAGAACCGTTTGTTATTACCGCAACCGGGATTCCGGTATCTTTTAAAAGTTCTATTTCTTTTCCGAGATTTATATCCAGTGTCGGTTCGCCATCCGGAACAAAACTCAGGAAATCTACTCTTTCTTTTTGTTTCTTTAATTCGGAAATTTTTTTAAAGACCTGCTCCTTGATTTCCTCTACTTGATAAAACTCTTTTCTGTCTTTCGTGAGTTCGTAAGTTTTGCCTACCTGGCAGTATATGCAGGAATAGGTGCATATTTTAGGAGGTATGTTATTTATTCCCAGGCTTCTGCCGAGTCTTCTTGAGGGAATTGGTCCGAAAGGTATGTTATTCTTCATCTTCTTCCAGACGCATGTACCTTTTTTGTTTTTTGCGAAGTTTTTTTACCAATTCGTGTTCGAATATCTCGCCGGAATAGAACCCGACGCTCTTTCCCAGATAGTCTATGGCTACTATTTCGGCAATGGTGGCGATATTTTTTCCGGGTACGAGAGGAATTCTTATCTTGGGAATCGGAACGCCTAATATTTTGATTTCTTCCGTTTCGAGACCGGTTCTGGTGTAGTCTTTGTTCTTTTCCCACTTTACCAGATCCAATTGCATTTCCACTCTTTTTTGCATCCTTATTGCTTTTACTCCGAAAAGTGCTGCCACATTCAAGATGCCAACCCCGCGTATTTCGATATTATGGCGAAGAATATTTTCTTTTTCCTTTTCCTCTCCGAACAGTACGTCCCTTTTCCTTTTTACGCAGACTATATCATCGGCGATCAGCCGATGACCTCTGGTAATTAAATCCAGAGCCAGTTCGCTCTTACCCATTCCGCTTTCCCCGGTGACTAAAAGACCGATTCCGAAAATATCGACTAAATCCCCATGTATATAAACGACATCGGCCAGTTTCTCTTCGAGGTAATATTGAATTACTTCGGATGCTTGCGAGGAAGGTACATCAGTCTTTATTAAAGGGATGTTTAGTTCGTTACAGCCTGTAACGAAAGTTTTCGGTACGTCATGATCGCAGGAAATTACTATTGCCGGAGGTTCAAGGGAAAGAAACTTGGCGACTCTTCTGCGAAGCTCATCTTTGGATAGGGTAGAAAGGTAACCCATGTCTCTGTTGCCCAATACCTGAATCGATTTGGCAGGGAAATCTTTCTCGTAGCCCGCAAGGATGTAAGCGGGTCTGCTTATATACTTTTCGGTGATTTCACGGTTTACACCCTTTTTCCCTGCAGCCAGTTCTATGTTGATATAACCTTTTATCCCTTCGATTAGGTCTTTTACGGTTATCTTATATTTTTCCATGGTGTTTGTGGTGTTGGGTTACTTTCTCCTCAAACTTTTTAACCTGTCTTTCAATTTTATCGAAAGCTTCCGAGATAGTTTTGGCCACATCGCTCCCTTCTGATTTTGCATTTATTCTTTTGTGACTCATCAGAACGTTTATTTCTGTATTTTTTCTGCCTCCCTCGCCGCCTATTATAATTTCGACATGATTTATCCACTTCGCAAATCTGGCAAGTTTATTCATTTTTTTCGAGATACGTTCTTCGAGCTCTTTGGAAGACTCGAAATGTTTTGTTATTAGTTTGTAATCCATTATTCCTCCTTTCTTAAAAAGGTATGTTTTTTAAATTCTTCCTTTTCTTCCGGATGGTCTTTATTGTAATTGAGACCCCTGGACTCTTTTCTTTCTGATGCCGATTTGGTGATAAGATAAGCTACGGTAACAAGAGAACGGAGTTCCACAATATCTCGCGAAAGATAGCTGTTTCTGTATAGTTCTTCAATCTCTCCCAGGTAAAGCTCGAATCTTCTCAAGGCTCTGTTTAAGAGGTAATCTCTACGTACTATCCCTACGTAGTCCCACATCGTTTGTTTTATTTCTTTCTTTGTATGGATTGCCAGCACGCTTTCTCCTATTCTTGACCTCTTTTTATCAAGGATTTTGGAACTTTTCTCGGAAGAGTCAACAACTCCGAAGTCCTCTGTGATACCGGCTGCTCTTGTTGAGAAAACCAGAGCTTCGAGTAAAGAATTGCTTGCCAGACGGTTTGCTCCGTGAACGCCGGTGAAAGCAACTTCTCCGGCTGCAAGCAGTCCCTTTAAATCCGTTCTGCCATATAGGTCCGTGTAAATTCCACCGCACATATAGTGAGCTGCCGGTACAACGGGTATCGGTTCTCTGGTAATATCGATGGAATGCTTGAGGCATTCTTCATAAATGTTTGGGAAGTTTTTTTTGATTGATTCGGAATCTTTATGTGATATATCGAGAAAAACATAATCGCATCCCTTTTCTTTCAGCACGGAATCGCAGGCTCGTGCTACGATATCTCGCGGCGCAAGCTCCATCCTCGGGTCAAAATCTTTCATAAATCTGTTTCCGTTGCCGTCCGTAAGGATTGCCCCCTCTCCTCTAACAGCTTCCGAAATAAGAAACTGTCTCTCCGTATGCGTGGGCGTCCAGAGCGTCGTAGGATGAAACTGGAAGAATTCCATATCTACAATTCTGCATCCCGCATTATACGCCAGAGTTATTCCATCGCCGGTTGCAACCGAGGGATTGGAAGTATGCTGGTAAACCTGGCCCGCTCCTCCTGTGGCAAGAAGAGTAACTTTTCCCAGGACCCGAATTATTTCTCCGGTAGAAACGTCTAAAGCATAGACTCCATATACTGTTCCGTTCTCTTCGATAAGTTCAAAAGCAATATGATGTTCAAATATTCTTATATTGGAGTGGTTTTTTATTGCGGACATCAAAGTTTTCTCTATTTCCCTTCCGGTAAAATCTCCTGAGTGAACTATCCTTCTATGTGAATGTCCGCCTTCTTTCCATAGTTCGAGGTTTGAAATTTTATCTTTTGTAAACTCTATACCCCATTTGATTAAATCTTCGATTAACTCCGGGCCTTCTTTGACCATTATTTCTACGGCTTCTCTTATGCAGAGCCCGGAACCGGCTTCACAGGTATCCTCAATGTGGGAAGAAAAGGAATCTTTTTTATCCAGGACGGCAGCCACGCCTCCCTGCGCGTAATTCGTATTTGCGTCGGTCCTTTCTTTTTTTGTGAGAATTAATACGTTGCCTTTTTGTGAAACTCTAAGAGCGAAATTTAAAGCCGATAATCCGCTCCCTATTATGAGAAAATCGGTTTTTATTCTTCTTGTCTCCATATGTGTGCGCCGAGGCCGCTAAGTCTTTTTTCGATATTTTCGTAACCTCTGTCGATATGATAAATTCTACTTATCTCTGTAGTTCCTGATGCGGATAATCCGGCAAGTACAAGAGCGGCAGAAGCTCTAAGATCGGAAGCCATAACCCTGGTGCCATACAGACAGGGTACCCCCTTTATTATGACATAATCTTTTTCTTTTCTTATATCCGCTCCCATCCTGGTAAGTTCTGAAACATGCATAAATCTGTCCTCAAAAATTGTTTCTCTAACGACTGATACTCCGGTGGAAAGGCAGAGTAAGGCTGTAAATTGTGCTTGCATATCTGTCGGAAAACCCGGAAAGGGAGCGGTCTCGATATCCGTACTCCGTATATCTTTATCCATCTTTACCGTAAAGCCGTCCTTTTCTAAAAAAATATCTGCACTTGCGTTTTTAAGTTTGTTTATAAAAGCTTCAAGATGAGATGCACTTGCGCCTTTCAGGAAAACTTCTCCCCTCGATATTGCAGCTCCCAGAGCGAATGTCCCCGCTTCAATCCTGTCGGGGATGACTTTGTACTCACAACCGTGAAGTTTTTTTACTCCTTTTATTTCTATTCTTCTTGTTCCGTGGCCTTTTATTTTTGCCCCGCACTTTATTAAAAAGTTTGCGACGTCTTCTACTTCAGGTTCCATTGCCGCCCCTTCTATAGTTGTGCAACCGGAAGCGAGAGTCGCTGCAGTCATAACGTTTATTGTTGCTCCGACGGAAGATCCATTCGGACCCTCAAGAAAAATTTCGGTTCCCTTTAGTTTATTTCCATAGGCGTCTATATATCCGTGAGTAATTGAAATATCGGCTCCCAGCTTTTTGAGTCCCTGGATGTGGAGGTTTATTGGTCTTGTTCCTATGGCGCATCCTCCCGGTAATGATACCAGTGCCCTTCCGAGTCTGGTGAGAAGAGGGCCAAGTACGTAATAACTTGCTCTCATCTGTTTGACCAGTTCGTAGGGCGCTTCGTAACCTACCGCACCTCTTGTATCTACCTTTACTGTATTGCCTTCAATGGTTACCGAAACGCCCAGAACCTCAAGGACTTTTTTTATTGTGAAAATATCTCGGAGTAGGGGAACGTTTTCAATAACAAATTCATCTTCGCAAAGTAAAGTAGCTACAAGAATAGGAAGAGCGGAATTCTTGGAGCCGTTTATTTTTATCTCTCCTTTTAAATTATGTCCGCCCTCTATAATTAATTTATCCATTTCTTTTAAGAGTTTTTACCAGGTCTGTAAGTCCATAAGTGTTGATAATAGCACTGCTGCTAATCCAGGCTCTTCTTGCTATCCCAATCCCTAAATTCATCCATTTAAACATATCGAAATTATGAGCATCTGTACTTATGCAGAATTTAATTCCTCTTTTGTTTGCTTCCCTCGCATTAAATTCATCAAGGTCTAATCTATCATAATAAGCATTTATTTCAAGTATCTTTTTTTCTTCTTTTGCTTTGTTCGTTACTTTATCCAGGTCCACCTTATACCCGGTTCTACTCGATATTAAACGACCTGTAGGATGAGCCAGTATTGTAAGGTAGGGGTTTTCTAAAGCTTTTATCATTCTTTCCGTTACGTTTTTCGTAAAGCCCGTATGTATTGCGCCAATCACGAAATCGAGTTTTTCTAGGATTTTGTCTTTGAAATCAAGAGCTCCGTCGGCTAAAATGTCGCTTTCCGTTCCTTTAAGAATCCTGAACCCATCCAGATTCTCATTTAAGGCGTCGATTTCATCTATCTGTCTTTTGATGTCATCTTCTTTTAACCCATTTGCATAGGCAGCAGAGGCGGAATGGTCTGATATGCCTATATATAAGTAGCCGTATTCTCTGGCAAATGAAGCGAGTTCTTTGATGCTGTTATTCCCGTCTGAGTATTCAGTATGAGTGTGCAAATTTCCTTTAATATCGTCGTATTCTATTACATCTGGCACCTTTCCGCTAAGGGCTAATTCGACTTCGCCTCTGTCTTCTCTAAGTTCCGGAGGAATATAGTCCATCCCCAGAAGTTTATATATCTCTTCTTCGCTTTTTCCTGCTACCATTTTTTCGTTTCTAAAAACACCATATTCGTTGATTTTTAGTCCTTTTTTTATCGCAAGCCCTCTTATTTTAACATTATGGTCCTTGGAACCGGTAAAATATAAAAGAGCTGCGCCGTAAGATTTGCCCGGAAGAATTCTAAGGTCCATTTTTATATCGATTCCTTTTAGTATTACCGAGACTTTGGTTTTTCCGGATTCAAGAACCTTTTTTATCTCCGGGAACGAAATAAATTCATCAATAACTTTTTCGGGTTTAGCCGTTTCTACTAAAATATCGATGTCGCCTACGGTTTCTTTCATTCTTCGCAAGGAACCTGCCGTAGATACCTTTTTTACCGATTTTAACTCTTTTAATTTTTTCAATATTTCCTGAACCGCGGGCGTTACTTCTCCGATGGTGAACCGTCTGTCTTCGCCTGTTTTTTCTTCGTAGAATTTTATGTTTTCCAGAATTTTTTCTGCCTTTTTATCTCCAAGACCTTCTATTCTGGCAAAAGCCCCACTTAGAATTACCTCTTTCAGATCCTGCAAATTTTCGACACCTAATTCTTTATAAAGAAGATGAATCGTTCTGGGACCCAAGTCTCTGATACCAAGAAGATTAAATAGAGACTCGGGAATATCTTTTGAGACTTCTTCGAGTTTTGTCATCCTGCCTGTTTTTAGATATTCTTCTATTTTTTTTGCGATACCGGAGCCCACACCTTCTATATCGGTAAGATTGCCTTCTTTATACACTTTTTCGATGTCTTCGGATAAATCTTTGATTGCTCTTGCAGCTCTTCTGTAAGCACGGATTTTGAAGAAGTCCCCGCCTGACAGGTCCAGCCCGTCAGCTATTTTGAACAACAAATCCGCAACCTCACGGTTTTTCATTTGATGATATTATAAAAATTCTCTTGGAAAAAGTCAAGCATTTAATTAGCCACAAAGACACCAGGACACAAAGAGAAAAACAAAAAAACAGAAAAATTGATAAATAAGAAATAAAACAATTATTTTAATAATTTCACAATTTTTCTATTTCCTTATTTTTCTAACTTACTATGCAACTATCCAATCGATAAGCTATTGGTTATAAAAATTTCCCCTATTTAAGATACCAGACCAGCGAAAAATCTGCAATCTGGGTACCAACGGTCGTAAGGCTAGCGCTGTAACCATCCGAGCTTGTATGCGCGAAACCTGACAAGATTCCTGCATTAATAGAAAAATTATCATTAACGAAATGCTCGATGCCAAGCCCTAAAAGAATAGCAAAGGTGGTATAGTAATTATTGGAGAATAATCCGCCCAATTTAAATAAAAGATTCGCTCTCTCGGCTCTTACAGGTTTGATATTCATTAGCAGTGAGGTAATTAACAAGTGGTCGTAGCCAGCACCTTCACCATAATCTATGTTGTAATAACCAATAGATGGTTCAAATTCGATGACATTACTTACGTCAACTTTAACGTCGGCAAATGTAATTAGAGGAGTTCCCCAGAATCTGACACCCATACCGAATCTTCCGCCCGTGTCATATGCACTGACATTCAAGCAAAGAACAAAAATACTGAGTAATAAAAATTTTTTCATAATTTCTCCTTTTTGGTTAAATTAAATATTATAAGTATATGATTTTATGTCAAGAGGAAGGGGCATATTTTTGAATTCCGAATACGTTAAGTATTTTTTTTCGGACAAACACTATAGTTTAACTTATTTGACCGGTTCCGAATAATGATTTTATTTTTTAGAATAGATCTCTTAAGGTGCTTATCTTTAACGAGCTGTATTTGTCAACAATTAAATCGGCTTTTTTTAAGTCCTGGGTTCCGGTGTTGGGATTCCTGAAACCAACACATTTCATCCCGGAAGCTTTTGCTGCCTTAACTCCATTTTCCGAATCTTCGATTACAACACAATTTTCGGGTTTTGTATTCAGAAGTTTCGCCGCTTCGAGAAAAATATCGGGCGCGGGCTTGCCTCTTTCTATTTTTTCACCGCCAACGATTGCCGAGAAATAGTTGCTGATACCTAGTTTGTTTATTACCAGTTCTATTACTTCGGTAGGCGACGAAGAGGCAATACCGATTTCGATATTTGCTTTTTTGAGTTCGGAAAACAGATTAACGACTCCTTCAATTGCTTCTATCTTTTCGTTTTTGATATAATTGATATTACCGCCAACCTGCATGTTCACCAATTCCGGAACCGACTGCGGAAGACCGTATTTTTTCTTTATCGTGCTCCACATATCTTTATGGGTGGTTCCTATAAAGTTTCGATATTCATCTTCGCTTAAATTTATTCCTAAATCGGCAAAGATTTTTTCGTTAACGACCAGATGAAACGGTTCGCTGTCTATTATAACGCCATCTAAATCAAAAATTACGGCTTTTAACATTATTTACCTCGGAACATAACTTATCTGTTTTTGTCAAAACTTCAAGACCCGATTTGTTTTTTTAGAAAAATTGAACCACAAAGTACACCCTGATACGGTTGTTCCTCCCTACAGGGTAGGCAAAGAGCACAAAGATTTTAAGTTTTTTATTGTTTTTCTCCCACAACAACCCATTTTTTTAAACAACAAATTTCACAAATGAATTAACAATAGTTTTTAAAACAGAGTTTTTTTATTCGTGCAATTCGTGTAATTTGTTGTTACTCGCAGTTTTTTTGCGTGGTAGTGAGTTTTAAACAACAAAATATTTTTTCTCTTTGTGTCTTAGTGTTCTTTGTGTGAGAATAATTTGGTGTAGTGGGTCGGGTTTTAAACAACATTATCCTTTTTTCTCTGTGTCCTCCGTGCCTCCGTTTTAGAATTGATTTTTCAGGTTGGGTAGGGTAAAACAAATTGATTTTTTCTTTGAGACCTTTGCGTCTTTGTGGTAGAATCTATTTGTTCGTCAAAATTGTCGAATATTACAGAATTGTCGAAAAAATGTCATTCTAAAGCGGAAACAAAGGATTTAAAATAATGATTATATGTGTTTGATATTCAAGGTATTATGTGTATTAAAATTTTTATTTTGAAGGTGAGTAAAAAAATGGAACGGAATTTGTATTTAGTAGAATAGGAGTTAAAAATGAGAGGTTTAACAATGAAAAAGGTTGAAATTATAAAAGAAAAAAATAAAATAAAAAAGGAGGCAAAAATGAAAAAGCTGTTAGCGTTACTCATGTTGGTTGTGCCGCTAGTCATCTTAGCTCAAGCTGATGTTGGTGTTACCGAGGAAGAAGTCATTGTTGAAGGTGAAGTTGTTGGAGTAGAGGAGGTTCTGCCGCCTTATGGTGAAGTGAATGTGATTCAGGTTAAGATTAAAACGCAGAATAAGGAAATGCTGCAGGCTCATCTCGGGCCGGCCTGGTTTTTGGATGAGGATATTAAAGTGGGGGATAAGTTAAAACTCCAGGGATTGCTTAAAGAAAATCAAATTCAGGTGAGAGTGATGGAAAGGAACACGCATAGATATACCCTAAGAAATGAAAAAGGCGAACCTCTCTGGATAAGAACAAGACTTCAGGAAAAGAAATGTATCTATAATCCTGTTAGAGAGAAAACCATGAAGGGTAAAATCGAAGAATTGTATCTGACTGGAGAAGCTCTTAATCTGGAAGCCCATCTGCGAATCAGAGAGAATGAGAGGGTGAGGGTTCAGCTGGGTCCCGAATGGTTCCTCCGAAATAGAATTAGAGTCGGAGATGAGATAGAAGCAAGGGGTTCAGAGGTTGGTTTTGATGGCGGAAAGATATTGCTTGTACGTGAAATGAGAAATCTAAAGAACAAAGAGGAAGTGACTCTCAGAAACAGACTGGGATTCCCCGAGTGGGCTGGGAAAGAGGGAGAGCAACTGCATAGCAGGATTCGGAACCAGAAAAGAGACGGAAGTCATACAGGTGAAATGCAGCAGGAAAGATCAAGGGAAAAGGGTCGGACAGGGAAAAGGTAAGTAACTATGATTGTGAAAATTCATGAGATAATCGGAGGAGCAATCATATTGCTCCTCCCCTTTCTTTTATTGTCGAATATTTATGGTGGTGTCTCGGTATCTAATTCATATACAGATAACCTTTATTTCATAGGAGAAATTGAGAAAGGGGGTAATAAATCGGAAGTTGCTTCTTTTTTCGGCTATTCGGGATTATTTGATTTTGTTTACTCGGGTAATATCTCAATGATTGATTTCAATAAGGATGATATTTTCTTCGGTAATGGCTTAAGTCTTCAAAAGAAATTTTATCTTCCCGGACTGGGCAATAAGAATTACATATACCTCGAAGGTTATAATTTTACCACGCTAGCTTACAAAGAATATAGATTAAATGAAATTTCTGCCGGAGATTCCTTGCTGGTGAATCTGGGCAGATATTTGTTGTTTGCGGGAACGCAGTTTGATTATGCAAACTTTGATTCTGACTCTATAGAGGATTATATTAAAGGAGGGTTAAAATCATACCTATCGCTTCCGATGCCGTACTTTTATCTTGTTCCGGGCGGCAGCACAGGTTTAATGTTGTATGGAAATGAAATGCTCCCTTACTATATGTTTTTGCTTTCTATGGATTTCCCTTTGACGGGTGATTTCGCCTTCTCTGTTTCGGGTTCTTATTTTAAATTATCTGAGCCAGGGGACGATTATCCTCTTTCGGATTCCCTTCTTCTGGATCCTTTTTTTGAGAATGAGGGTATATTAAGAAACGCAAATCTTGCCCTTTCTGTTACAAAGTCATTCGCGGAAGAAAATTCCTTACTGAATTTATACTTAGAGCTTTTCAAGAGAGATTTTTTTGAAATAGGAAGCATACGCAGAAACGATTCGGGTTTTTTTGTTGATATTCAATTTACCCATATAATCAACAATAATTTATCGTTGTTTGTGGGTCTGAATTCGATTGTTAACAGTTCTACAATAGAAAACTTAAATTATACAAAAAACAGCATTGACGGAGGAATTCAATTGATTTTCTGAAGAAAATTGTTAAATTACTGTAATGAAATCAAGATTTATAATTTTATTTTTCGTATTTACCATTACAGGAATTCTGGCTTTTCTTACGGTCAAAATAGCAAACAGGAATATTGAAGAGACATATAAAGACGGTTACAGAACAACGTTTCAGTTGTTATCCGTTTTGGCTGATAATTATCTGGAAAGCGAGAAAGAACTCAACAGAATAGAAATAAACAATTTAAAAGAAAAAGGATATAATATTCTAAAGAGACAACTAAAAGACCCTGCTGCGCCTCTCGATGAAGATATTGATGGCATATGGATTTTCAATGATTCTTTAATAAAAGGAATAACCAGATATAATGAACTGGAGGATGTTATACTGGATTTTTACAATCGTGAATTAAAGGATAAAATTTATGGGACTCTTTTAAATATTGAAAATAATCCTTTTTATCTGGTCAATATCAGTGAAAGGGGTTACAACGTACTCTTATTATCAAAAAAAGGTTACGGTAGGGCTATCGGAATTACCAAAGTTCTCGATTCGCTGGTAGTTTCTTCTAACCTTCTTTATTTCTCGATACTTGATGAGAATAACTCTCCCGTTGTTTATAGCTCTCTTTATGAGGGGTTTCTTCCTATTGAAGGGGAAGGAAGTCATGTTATTGCGACCCCTGATGGCAATATATTCCAGATTGAAGAAAAAAGAAACGGTGGCAGTATAGTTGCCGGTTTTTCCATGAAGCCCCTTGAAAGAATAACTACAACGAACAGATTTTTACTCATATTGGCTATATCCGGTTTTGCAGTATTAACAGGTTTTCTTTTATACAATTTTACTAAATTCGAAAATTTCAGAATGGATAAAGAAAGAGAGATCCGTCACCTTGAGGAAATCGGAGCTCTGTCTTCGGGTTTTTCTCACGAATTGCGAAATTCTCTTAACACTCTTTCGTTGCTTTCCAAAAATATCGAGGGAGAGCAGGGTGGAATCCTCAAAGAAGAAGTAAAGAGAATGAATGTTGTTATGGATTCGATTAAATTATTGATACTATCTGAGATTGATAGGAAAACAGTCGATATCGATAATACGATTGGAGAAGCCATATCGCTGGTTGATAATAGAAATAGTTCCGTAAAGATTAAATTGGAGACGCTGAGTGAATTGAAAATACAGGGAAATCGACCTTTATTGATATCCGCGTTTTCCAACATAATTAAAAACGCAGTGGAGGCAGACGCCAATAAAATAACAATAATGATAAGAAAAGTAGGAAATATTATTAGAATCTTATTTGTAGATAACGGAAAGGGAATTGAACGGGAGAAAATTAGCAGGGTTTTTGAACCCTTTTATTCGGATAAAAAGCAAAGCGGTTTGGGTTTATATTTAGCACGTAAAATTATTGAAGCTCATGGTGGCAGTATAAGGCTTGAAAGCGGAAAAGAAACCAGGGTGGATATACTTTTACCCTTGAAGAGATAAAATGAATATTTTGGTCGTAGAAGATGAAGCGAATCAGAGAAAATTATTAAAAAAGATACTTTCAAAGGAAGGGTATGTAATCGAAGAGGCTGGCAGTGGGGAACAGGCTATTAGTCTCTTCTTTAAAAGTAATTTTGATCTGGTTCTTCTGGATAGAAAATTACCCGATAAAACAGGACTTGAAGTTTTAAGGGATATAAAAAAAATAAATCCTATCGTTCCCGTTATAATTATTACTGCTTTTGCCAATGTCGATAATGCTGTGGAGGCTATGAAAGAGGGAGCATTCCATTATTTGACCAAGCCCATCGATTCGGATGAGCTTACGTTGATTATTAAAAAGGCATTTGATAATCTAAACCTAAAAAGAGAAAATATAGAGCTAAGGGAATGTTTGAAAGAAAAATTTCAATATGATAAAATCATTTATAATTCCGGAGTTATGGAGGATATGATGTCCCTTATTTTCAGGGCATCCAAGAGCGACGCCAACGCTCTCGTAACGGGAGAAAGCGGGACGGGTAAGGAGCTTGTTGCAGGTGCCATTCACAATCTTTCCGATAGAAATGAAAAACTTTTCGTTACCGCGCATATTGCGTCTCTTGCTGAGACGCTCGTAGAATCGGAATTGTTCGGGCATGAAAAAGGCGCTTTTACCGGTGCCGATAAGAGGCGTATCGGTAAGTTCGAGTTTGCTTCCGGTGGCACAATATTCCTTGATGAGATAGGAGAATTGCCGAAAGGTATACAGGTTAAGTTACTACGAGTAATAGAAGAGAAAAAAATAATCAGAATAGGTTCGAATGAAGAGATGCCCATCGATATAAGATTGATATGCGCTACCAACAGGGATATAGAAAAAGAAGTCGAAAAAGGTAATTTCAGAGAAGATTTATATTATCGTTTGAATGTAATAAGGATACAGGTTCCGCCGTTACGAAACAGAAAGGAAGATATTCCTTTACTCGTATCACACTTTATAAAGAATCAAGAGAAGAAGGAGGGAAAAAAAGTTAAAGGAATTACTGATAAAGCGCTTAAGAAGCTTCTTAAATATGATTTTCCCGGTAATGTACGGGAACTTGAAAATATTATTAAAAGAGCAATAGTCTTTACCAGAAATGATTACCTGGTGGAAGAAGATATTCCCTTATCCGTTGATAAAACATTAAGACATGGCGGTAAGTTAAAGGATACAGTAGAGAGTGTTGAGCGGGGAATGATAACCGGAGCACTTAAGAAACATGAATGGAACCAGAGTGAAGCTGCAAAAGAGCTGGGTATCTCCGAGCGGACGATAAGATATAAGATAGGGAAATACAGTATCAAGAAGTCTTAGGAAAAATAATAATCCAACACGTATATACCAAGTGAACAGAGTTGCAAATCAATGGAAATGTAAAAATCAAATTTCAAAATGGAAAATCACAAATCAAAGTTCAAAAATTTCTTTTGCCACAGAGGACACAGAGCTCACACAACACCCCACTTTTCGTTGTGTTAATTTAAAAACCATCACACAATCCCTAAGATTAATGATAAATAACACTAATTATACTAATAGAAAAACAATAAAAAAATCCTTTTAAATCTGCGTTCATCTGCGTCCTGTCATTTTTAGTTTTTACATTTTTATATGTCATTTTGCTTTTTAATTTTTGATATTTAATTTCCGTTGTCTAATACCATTTCTTCTTTACCGTTTCCCTCTGAATATCCTTCAATGTATCTCTTGCTATCCATCTGGCGGTTTTTGAGTCCATTTTTTCCAATTCTTTTGCGAATTTTATTACTTCTTTGTTCAAATTTTTGTTTCTTTTTCCTATGTTCCTGAGTGCCCAGCTTACGGCTTTCTTGACATAGTTACGCTCATCCGTTGCGGCATTTTTAATTATAGGGAAGAATTCCATTAGTTCATCGTCTTTCATTTTCTTATTGTGTACTGCAATACACGCGATTAACGAAAATGCAGTTCTTTTGACGAATTTTTCTTTTCTTTTGGACCATTCTTTTATCTTTTTTTGTACAAACGGCATTTTATCGAATAAATTCATGCAAACCTGGTCGCATACATCCCAGGAATTAAAATCGGCTACCCATTTTTCGGCTTCTTCCTCCGTGAGTTTATTTTCTTCTCCGATCATCGAAGCTAAGGTTTTCGTCTCGTCCAATCCTTTTTCCCATAACTCTCCGGCGAGTTTATGATTTTTTCCGATTTTCTTTGCCAATTTTCTTAAAGCTGGTATGGAAACTCCTAATCTATTTACTGTACTTATGCCGTAACGAGCCATTCCTTCTAAATTATCGGGATTGGCTTTATTTTTTAATTCTTTAACTATATCATTTATGGAATATTTCATTATAAATTAGCAACTCTCAGGATGATTTTTTCTCTTCCGAAAACGGATCATATCCGGGTTTTTTCAAAAGCTTATCGTATCTCGGCAGAATTTCATTTTTATACACTGTTTCTGCCCAGTCTTCGCGAGCTATCTCCCGGATATCTATAGAGACATGTTCTTCCGCTGTACCCGCAATATCAACAACTGATTTAGTAATAGCTTCAGCAAGTTTGTTCTTCTGTTCGTCCGTTCGTCCGGGATACATTTTAATTATTACATGAGGCATATGATTCTCCTTTTTTTAAATTGTAGAATATTCTCTGAGATTTGTCAAGGATTTGAAATGCTGGGCGATTAATGTTTTGTAGCAATGTAATACACATAGGGATTGCGAAATGAAATTTCATCCGCATTATTACAACCGGTATGGAAAATTATGCCAATGGAATGAGGGATTATTGGAATAAGAGGTTTTCTGAGGGGGGAAAGATATGGGGGATGGAGCCCAGTCAAACCGCTTACTATGCTCTCGATTTGTTCAAGAACCTTGGCGTGGAATCGGTTATCGTTCCGGGAGCCGGATATGGAAGGAATACAAAATTATTCTCGGAATCCGGGTTTAAGGTTGTAGGTATAGAGATATCAGATTGCGCAATAAAAGAAGCGTACAATTTTGACCCGAAAAGCAAATTTTATAATAAAAACGCTCTTGAAATAGACTCGATTGGTAAGAAATTTGATGCCATCTACTGTTTTAATGTTCTGCATCTTTTCAGGGAGAAGGAAAGATCTTTTTTTATAGAAAAGTGTGCCGGTGTGCTAAATGATTGCGGATTTGCGTTTTTTGTTGTGTTTTCGGATAAGGAGAAGAGTTTTGGTGAGGGTGAGGAGGTTGAAGAAAATACTTTTGAAAGTAAACCCGGGAGACCGGTGCATTATTTTACCCGGGAAGATTTGTTAACTCATTTCAATAGATATAATGTTATAGAAATAGGAGAGATGGAGGATAAAGAGAATCACGGGGAAATAGGAGAACATGTTCATTATCTGCGGTATATATTTTATGGTAAATAAACTGGAAAAATAGAACGCTTACCGAAGTACGGTTACTCTATTTTTTTTCTTCGGGGCCTCCGATGAGATTCTTAATTTCTTTAAGTAAATCTTTGGCTTCGATTGGTTTTT
>CAZGBM010000049.1:0-16012 GCA_964523975.1 uncultured bacterium
CTTTTTTATCCATTTTTTTCTCTGCATATCTTATAGTAACTAAATCGGGAAGAATTGCAAGATAATTTTATGCTGTATACGCCCGGCGTTAGATAGGAATTTGGGTATAGCATACGAGGATTTAGGAAAGACAAAAAAAAGATTTTGTGGCTTTGCGTGAATTAGGGTTTCGGGTCTAGGGTTTCGAGTCCCGTGTTAAAAAAACAAAAAAATAATTGCACATGTAGAACCTATATTTCATGTAGGAATTTAAAAAATAAAATCTACAATTTCTACATTATCTACATGTAAATAAATTGTGGTGTGGGTTCGTTTTTAAACAACAAAAAAAATAATCTTGTAAATCCTGTTGCTATCCTGTCTAAAAATTTTTGGGCTGGGACGAATTAAAAAATTCCCTTTTAGTCTGTGTTTATCTGCATGCCATTAATTTGTACTTGACAACGTATCTTGATTCTTTAAATTTACATTCAGGAGGAAGAAATTAATGAAAAAAGCATTGATAACGGGAATAAACGGACAGGATGGTTCTTACCTGACTGAATTTTTACTTAAAAAGGGATACGAAGTTCACGGAATAATTAGAAGAGCAAGTGTCTTCACAACGGAAAGAATTGAACATCTATATCAGGACCCTCACGAAAAAAATATTAAACTTTTCCTTCATTACGGCGACTTGACGGACTCAAGCAATTTGAATCGTATAGTGGAGAAGGTTAAACCGGACGAAATCTATAACCTCGGCGCTCAGAGTCACGTAAAAGTTTCTTTCGAAGTCCCGGAATATACCGCTGAGGTCGACGCTATAGGCACTCTTAGATTGCTCGATACAATAAGAGAAACGGGATTACATACCCGTTTTTACCAGGCTTCATCGAGCGAAATGTTCGGAAAAGCGATAGAAACACCACAGAAGGAATCGACTCCTTTCTATCCCAGAAGCCCTTACGGCGCAGCCAAAGTATATTCCCACTGGATTACAGTAAACTATAGAGAAGCTTATAATCTTTTCGCATGCAGCGGAATTCTCTTTAATCACGAATCGCCAAAGCGGGGTAAGAGATTTGTATCAAGGAAAATAACTCAAGCCGTAGCCAGGATTCAATACAGTTCACAGGATAGATTATTCCTTGGAAACCTCAACGCTAAAAGAGACTGGGGGTATGCTCCGGAATACGTTGAAGCAATGTGGTTGATGTTACAGCAGGAAAAGCCCGATGATTATGTGATTGCCACCGGCGAATCCCACACTGTCAGAGAACTGGCAGAAGAAGCTTTCAAAAATATTAATATAAATCTTGAATGGAAGGGTAACGGGGTAAATGAAAAAGGTATAGACAAAAAGACGGGGAAAACACTTGTAGAAGTTGACCCTAACTACTTCCGACCCACCGAGGTAGAAGCTCTGGTCGGAGATGCTTCAAAAGCGAACAAAAACTTAGGCTGGAAACCGAAAGTAACGTTCAAGGAACTGGTGAGGATTATGGTTGAAGCCGACTTGAAGGCGGAAATAGAGTTATGAATTTTTGGGAAGAAAAAAGGGTAACCGTAACCGGTGGGAAAGGATTCCTCGGAAAACACTTAGTTCGCAAACTGAAAGAAAAGGGATGCAAAGATATAATGATTGCGGATTTGCCGGAATACGACCTGCGTGAGAAAGAAAGCATTTTGAAAATGTATGAGGAACAAAATCCCGATATTGTGATACATCTTGCCGCAGTAGTCGGCGGCATCGGAGCTAACAGAGAAAACCCGGGTAAGTTCTTCTACGATAATGCCATTATGGGAATTCAGCTAATTGAATACGCCAGACAGAGGAGATTGAAAAAATTTGTGTGTCTTGGAACAATATGCGCGTATCCAAAATTTACCGCTGTTCCCTTCAAGGAGGAAAATATCTGGGAGGGCTATCCGGAAGAGACCAACGCTCCTTATGGACTGGCGAAAAAAATGCTGCTCGTTCAACTACAGTCTTACAGAAAGCAGTATGATTTTAATGGTATATATCTTTTGCCTGTTAATCTTTACGGACCGGGAGATAACTTCGACCCGAAATCTTCACACGTGATACCTGCTCTGATAAAAAAATGCATCGATGCAAAAAAAGAAGGAAAAGATTTTATAACTATATGGGGAACAGGTAAAGTAAGCAGGGAGTTCATCTACGTCGAAGATGCGGCGGAAGGCATATTACTCGCAACGGAGCTTTATAACGAACCCGAACCGGTTAACCTTGGAGCGGGATTTGAAATAACTATAAAAGACCTTGTCGATTTAATTGTAGAACTGACTGGCTTTGAAGGAGAAATAAAATGGGATACTTCTAAACCCGATGGGCAGCCACGCAGGATGCTGGATACCAAAAGAGCTGAAGAGAATTTTGGATTTCAAGCAAGAACAGATTTAAAAGAAGGCTTAAAGAGAACTATTAAGTGGTATGAGGAACACGGCTGAAAGTTGTCTAAATCACGAGTCAAATCAAAAAACTGAAAATATAACTGTACCACCATGTGCATGAACCTTCCCGGTCTACGATTCTTCCACTATTGACTTACAGTAAAACTATGCTTATAGTTTACAAAATATTTGAACGGCTGAAAAAAGGAGGTATAAAATTAGATTTTCCGAACTGGAAAGTTCGAAGTTTAAGGAAATTAGCCTGGAAGATTTTAAGCAGATATTAGAAGTCCTTCCTATTCCAATAGATATTGTTGATACTAATCTAAATATACTTTACATGAATGAGGCGCTTAAGAATAAAGTCGGGAGAGATGCCGTCGGCGAGAAGTGTTTTGAGGTGTATAAAGATAACAATCTTCAATGCCCTCTCTGTCCAGTAAGAGAAGAATTTCCAATTGGAGAAAGCAAAACAATTGAATCAGATGGAGCTTTTGGCGGTAAAATAGTAAGAATAAAACATAAGGCAATCGAACTAAGGGGGAAAAAGTATATTTTAGAAATTTTTGAAGATATTACCGAATCCATAACGGATGACCTAACCGGGTGTTTCAACCGAAGAAAATTAAACGATGACCTCAAAGAGGAGCTTATTCGCGCCAAAAGATATAGTAAAGAAATATCTCTTTTAATGGCGGATATTGATTGGTTCAAAGAATACAATGATCTTCACGGGCATCAAAAAGGAGACAAATTACTTATAAAATTAGTGCAAATTCTTTCTTATAATATAAGGTTTAATGACAAATTATATCGTTACGGAGGTGAAGAGTTCGTAATTTTGCTTCCGGAAACAGGCGAAAAAAAGGCAAAAGAAGTTGCGAAAAAGCTCCGCCGTGTAGTAGCAGAAAACAAATTTAAAGGTGCAGAAAAAAGTCAGCCTAACTTAATCGTTAGTATCAGCATAGGGGCTGCCAGTTATCCGAAAAGCGGGACTTCTTCGACCGAAATCATAAACGCTGCCGATTCAGCCCTTTATGAAGCAAAACGCTCCGGAAAAAATATTGTCAAATTCTATAAAAAAACCCGTGGTTGACAAAATAAAAAAAGGGATTTGCCATTATAAGAGGATAGTAACCGGCAGATAATATTCGGTTACTCAAGCGCTATCCAGTCGGTTTTTACCCTGCTCCACTCCGAAATCGTATGACCTATATCGATAAAAAATTTCTTTATTTGAGTTTCTTTATACCCCAGTAAATCTTCCAAAATAGGAGTCAGAATACTAAGAGCACTATCCGAAAGCACCGTCCTTTTAGAAATATGTCCCAGGTACGGCGAGGAAGAAACCGCGATGGGATAACCTCCGTAAGCATTGACATGAAGCATGACATGCAGGTCGGAAGAACCGTCTCCCACGTAGATTATCCTATCACGAGGAATTTTTTCCTTTTCTCTAAGATAATCAAGCGTGGTTACCTTACCCTGTCCGGCACCCGTTCTTTCTATTTTAAGAACTTTACCCGTATCGTCATACGTGAAAGTGGTTCCGAAGATATGGTTGGGAGGAACAATATTTTTTAAAGCGGTAATTATGATTTCTGCAGGGCAGGCAGACAGGACATAACAATAAAATTTGTTCTCTTCTATTCCCTTTTCAAGCACTTTCATCAATTTAGAGACATCTTTTTTTAATTTCGTTTCTCTGCCGACTTCTTTAAAAAGTTTCTTTGTCACCTTGTCTTTATAATCCGGGTCGATGGTAATAAGTTGAGCCAGTTCTCCGCCCAGTTGAACGATGTTTCTTTTCCTTACTTCGGCGAGTTTTTTTTCGAATGTTTCTTCATCGATGCCTATTTTCTCACTCAAGAGAACTCCCGAATCATTAAAACTCAAGGTCTTATCAAAATCACATATAAGCAGGTATTTTCTCTGTTTTTTGCTCATTTACGAACATCTCCTTTTATTTTATACTTTATAAATACACAATTGAGAGAAAAAACGCAAGCTCTCTCTTGTTAAAATAATGTCAAAAAGTTAGTGTGTTTATGTGTATTTAAACAAGTCTTCAGTAGCGAGTCGCCAGTCATTATTTAGATACCGGATACCGGCTACAAGATACTTGATATCAGATACCGGGTGCTCGAGCGTGGGTTCTGAACTTCAGTATATCAGTAAATTGGTGAATCAGTAAATTAGTTTACATTTTTTACCAATTAACCAATTTACCAATTGACTAATAACTATTTCCGCTGTTGCGAAAATACATCCTTGACAATTACGGGCTTTTTTTTATAATATTTAAATAAGGGAATCGATAATTATGAAAAATTTAAAGGTTTTTTCTATAGTGTGCTTATCTTTAATTTTATCAATACAATTACAAGCGGAAGATTTACAGGTAGATTATATGGCAAAGGCGAATGCCGAAAGAGCTGCCAATAGAGATGTCAGCAAAGCTTGCTGGTTTGGCGCGGGGATGACTATAATAGGTGGCGGGGCTGCATTGATCTGGCATTCTTCTTCTCCCGACCCGGTTGCATTTGCGGGTAAATCTCCGGAATACATTAGAGCCTACTCTGATGCGTACAGCTCAAGAGTAAAAAAAATTCAGTCAATTTACAGCTGCCTGGGATGCGCGACTACTCTTACAATGGCTGGCTGCGCGCTACTTATGATTGAACTTAACAGTGGTTGCCAGGATTGGGGCGATGAGAATTGCTTTCCCGAATCATGTATTAGTTCTTCCGACGAACCAAGTTGCATAAACACTTCCAATGAGGGCTCCTCCTGCGGCAGCAGCTCTGGTAGCAGTTCTTCGTGCGGAAGCAGTTCCGGAGGATAGGCTAAATTAAAAGTACCTTAAATAAAGTAACTTCGACCTTTTTGTTTTTTTTATTGGTAATCTCTTACAACACAGTTTATGCTCTTACCATCAATAACTCACGGGTAGAATTCACAAGAAACTTTAAACAAAAAAACACCGAAGAGACAATAGAAGGCCTGCTTTATTATCAATTTCCGGGGAAAGTTCTCGTAGCCATTCGTAAACCAATAATTCAATGGATGTCTTTTGAAAACAATGAGATAATCATATATTACCCCAAGGATTCCATTGCATTCAAATTTGTTTCTCCTTATCCGGTCTCATTTTCTTTTTTCGAGACTTTCTTGAACGTTACCAAAGAGGATTTCGGAGTATGCAGTCGAGGTTACTCTCTTTTAAATCACGAAATAAAAAAAGACACTCTAATCACTTACTGGAAACCACCAAAAGGATTATCGAAAACAATAGGCGAGTTAAAATTGGTATTTATCGATAATAAAATTATCTCATCCGAATTAAAAAAAATAACCGGAGAACCCCTGCTAAAAACCTCCTATTCCAACCATTTTAATTATGGAGAATATTACTTTCCACTGGAAATAAGCAGTACGTTATTTACCGATACAGATACGGTATTCGAAAAAATTTCATATAGTAATCCCGCTTTCAACGATTCGCTTCCGGAAGAAGTGGCTAATTTCAGGATCCCGGAAGGGATAAAAGTCGAGGAAATCAAATGGTAAACACAATAATCTGTTTTTTATCTCTGGCTCTCGTATCTTCTTCCGGGGTTAAAAACCAGCTGGATTTTCTCTCACAGACGAGTCCCATAATAAAAGAAAAAAGCGAAGAGCGTTACATTTCTCTTTTCGATTTCAAAGAGACTTCCGAAGTCAAACTCGCTTTTTCCGGACTCATTCGAATTTATCAGATATATGTTTCCTCTCAGGACGCCCCGTCATGCAATTTCACGCTGACCTGCTCCCGTTTTATGACAAAAGCAATACAGGAATACGGGGCATTTCATGGCTTACTTATGGCGAGCGACCGGCTCCAGCGGTGTTTCGGACTTTCTCGAAAATACTATTCGAGAGACCCGCAAACGGGACTCGCAATCGACTATCCTGTAGAAATTTATTATATAGGAAGAGAGAAGAGTAATTTTACTTTACCTGAAAACCTGTGTTCCGGCAAGGGAACATTCTGTAATTTCGAGAAATGAAACATTATAAACTGATTATTCCGCTGGTCTTTTACGTATCCTTCACTTTAGAGGGAGAGTATTCTAAATTCGAATATTTCAAACCCAAGAACATCCGTTCTTTTGCGGAATATTTGTTCGATGACGGACAATATCTCCGCGCTGTAGGAGAATACCAGCGCTACCTCTTTGCGACGGATTCGTTCCCGCAAAATGCAGATTCTATCTTCTTCAAAATTGCTTTATGTTACCGCTTCAGCGAAAATTATAAAAAATCTATAGATTATTTTCAAAAAGTCGCATCCGGATACCAGCAGAGCAACTTACTCGATGAAACTTATCTCGAAATGGGTGTCTGCTATTCGTTGACGGACAACTTTGAAGAATCCAATAAAATCCTGAAATCTCATTTCTTGAGCGAACTATCTAAGGATGTAGACCCCAGAGCTAAACAATTGGTTGTTCTCAACCATATACAAAAAAAGGAATGGAATGAGGCAATGGAATTCTCGGATGATACAAACTCTTTATCGAATCAGTTATCTGCTTTCGTGGAAAAAGGACAAAACCTGCCCCAAAAGAATAGATTCGTTTCGGGTTTATTTTCCGCAGTAATCCCGGGCTCCGGAAAATACTACTGTAACCGTCCCATGGATGGCTTTAATTCTTTCGTAATCGCAGGTATCACGGGATGGCAGGCTTATGAAGGATTTGATGAAGACGGCCTCCATTCGGTCAAAGGATGGATTTTCGGTGTACTCGGTGGAATTTTTTATCTCGGGAATATTTACGGTTCCGTGGTTGCAGCAGACATTTACAACGAAGAGCAGGAAACGGTTTTTAAATTATCCGTAAAAAAGTATATGGATGAAAACTTTAAATAGAAATTATTTTTACCTGCTGCTACTGGCGGCTATATCTCTGGGGGCTAAAGACCCTGTTCTCGAACTTGCCGACAAATTTTTTGATTCCCGTTTCTACGATGAGGCAATAACAGAGTACGAAAGATATATCCATTTTGACAGTCCCGAAAAAGATATAAGTTACGCCTACTATAAAATAGGCCTCTCCTACAGAAACATGCACGCTCTAAAAAAATCCACAGATGCCCTGGAGGCCTCGGCTCAAACCGCTCCAAGTGACAGCAGCAGGGATGAACGAAAAATAGATATAGCGGTAAACAACATTGCGCGAGGCAGATATAGCGAAGCAAAATTTCTGCTTCTCAAACTTTTATCTTTTAGCAAAAACCCTGAAACAAGAAGAAAATCGGCGCTGTTTCTCGGAATAACCAACCTTTATACTTTTCAATGGGAATCCGCGAAAGATGCGTTCGAAACATATTTTGAAGAAGGAGGCAATACAAAATTTGCCCGCACAATAGATTCTTTGCTCTCCCGGGCAGAAAAATTGAATTATAAATCGCCGACAACCGCAAGGTGGCTTTCCACTTTTATCCCGGGAGCCGGGCAGATTTATGCGGGTAATGCAGGTGACGGCATCGATGCTATGGTTCTTAACGGCTCCATCATATATTTTATTGTCTATAAATTATTAAAGGAAGAATACGGCAATGCGTATATCATTTATTTCTTCCTTTTTCGCCGTTATTATTTCGGAAATATTTATCACGCAGGAAAAGAGGCAATTGGTTATAACAGAAATCTGAACGAGGAGACCGCTGACAGTATTTTTACCTTGTTGAAAAACATAGAAGAGTGATAATATGAAAATTACAATAACTTACGGCATAAAAAAAATCGAGTTGGATATACCCGACGGACTCAATATCGAATTTGTCTACCCGAGAGAAACAGCTTCAGAGAAAAAAGAAGAGATAATTACAAGATCACTTGATAATCCCTGGGGAAGTGAATCTTTTGAAAATTGGCTAACAAAAAACAAAAACTATCTATTTATAGTTAACGATACAAGTAGACCAACTCCAACTTTCGAAATTTTAAAGGAATTGGATAAAAGGATGAACCTTGTAGAAACAAAATATATAATAGCGGCGGGCGCCCATAAGAAACCAGAAGAAAAGGAATTGAGATTAATCTTTAAAGATCTTTACAATAATATAAAAACCAATATAACAATCCATAACGCAGAAGACTATCAAAAACTTACCAACCTCGGAACAACAAAAAGGGGAACCGAAGTATGGATAAATAAAAAAATCATAGAAGCCGGAGCCATTATCCCCATCGGCTCGGTTGAGCCTCATTACTTCGCAGGATTCACGGGAGGTAGAAAATCTTTCATTCCCGGACTCGCAGGACTGGTCACAATCGAACAAAATCACAAACTCGCCATGGAAGAAGGAGTTGCGCCGGCAAAACTGGAAGGGAACCCCGTCCACGAAGATCTTTTAGAAGCTTTCAGCAAGATACCGGAGAAACCCATTTTTTCCATCCAGGCAATCGTTAATAGCGAAAAAGAATTACTCGCGCTGTTCGGAGGAAACATACACAAATCTTTCGATGAGGCGACCGGGTATGCAAAAGATGTTTTCTGTGTCCGGATAAAAGAAAAAGCAGATATTGTAATAACAGTCGCAAAACCTCCGCTTGATAAGAACTTATACCAGGCTCACAAAGCAATCGAGCACGGCAAACCAGCACTTAAAGACGGAGGTATATTGATTCTCGTTGCTCCGTGTAGGCAAGGAATAGGCCCTGATAATTTCTATAAATTGCTTTTATCTTCCGCCAACCCGGATAAAGTCATAAAAAAAGCAAAAGAAGATTACGGGTTGGGCTATCACAAAGCTGCGCTGATTGCAGAACTATCAAAAAAAGCGGAAATTTGGTTGGTTTCCGAAATCGAAGATAAAATCCTACGGGATCCATTCATAAAAACATTTAATTCTTTGCAGGAAGCAGTTAATAAATCAATAAATAAACAAGGGAAAGATGCAAAAACTCTTATTCTTATGGACGGAGGAAATACCGTTCCGTTAGTTCGAGAGTGATTTTTGGACTCTGAGAAGCAATAGTTCTTTTTTAACAGGTTTTTTTAAATAATCCGAAGCGCCTTTTTCAAGCCCTTTTATTTCGTCTTCCGAAGCGGAAAGTGAAGTAAGAAGAATCACCG
This sequence comes from uncultured bacterium, assembly GCA_964523975.1. Classification (GTDB taxonomy): domain Bacteria; phylum Hydrothermota; class UBA3072; order UBA3072; family UBA3072; genus JAFGHJ01. The sequence goes on from CAZGBM010000049.1 coordinate 9,522, forward strand.
GCGTTTTTATTCCTTTCTGTTTTATTATTCCCATCAAAGCCAATCCATCAAGATTGGGCATATTCACATCGGAAATTATCAAATCGAAATCTTTTTTCCCTATGTCAAGCAGTGCGGCAGCGCCATCTTCGGCAAGAGTTACCATATAACCTGCATCGATTAAAAACCGCGCGACTAAATTTCGCGAGTCGTCATCATCTTCTACAATGAGAATTGTCTTCTTTTTCTCTCCGAATTCGGTAGTTTTACTCTCTGCCACCTCCCCTTTTTCTACTTTTTTCTGCGCTTCGCCGGTAATTTTCTCGGTTCTTCCGGACGGGACTTCTTCCACCAGTATTTTGCCATATATATCTTCGGGAGTGAAAATAAGACTTCTGACTTTTTCGATTGCGTGGTCGCCTAAAAGATAATAACCTTTTTCTTTGAACAGGCTGCGAATTTCCGCGATTGGAGTTCCCTTTCTTATTTCTTCAATTATATCTTCGTCGAATTTCAATACCTCATATACCCCTTCCCTGCCATAATAACCCGTGTTATTACAATTCGGACATCCGTTTACTTTTAAAACTCTTTCCGGAACATCATCCGTAAACGGGGCTAAGAGATTTCTTTGTTCATCCGTTATATGCACAATCTTACTGCAAACTTGACAGGGTTTCTTTATCAATTTCTGAGCAACGATACAGAGCAGGCTTTCGGACATTTGCAATCTTGTAACGTTCAGCCGCTCGAGTCGAAAGATGGCGGAAGTCGCATTCGAAGTGTGAAGAGTCGAGATGGTCAGGTGACCGGTTGAAGCGAAATCTACGGCTGTCTTTGCGGAATAAGGGTCCCGGACCTCTCCCATATATAGAATATCCGGGTCCTGGCGGACCGAAGATTTCAACAATTCCTCAAAAGTTATCCCTGCTTTTTCATTAACCTGCTGTTGGTTGGCAGAAGGGATACGGTATTCGACAGGGTCCTCCACGCTCATAAGACTCCTCGTTTTGGTATCTATCTGCGAGAGTAAACTATAAACCGTCGTTGTTTTTCCGGAACCTGTTCCGCCGACGACAAGAATCATTCCGTGATGCTGGTTGCCGCAGTCAACAAGAGTGTTTGCCTGTTTTTCGGTCATTCCCAGTTCCAGCAGTGTCTTCGATTTCGAATAGGGTTTCAATATTCTCACCACGACACTTTCCCCACTGGGAGTCGAAGTAGTCGCAATACGAAAGCTATACACGCCATCGGCTATTTCCCTCGCGAAACTCCCGTCCTGCGGTCTTCTGCGTTCGGCAATGTCGAGACCCGACAATAATTTAAGACGGGATATCACCATCTGGCTGGTTTTCTTCTTGATAGTAAGATGGTCGAGCATATCTCCGTCAACACGAAATCTAACCACGGATCCATCTTTTTTTGGTTCTATGTGTATATCGCTTGCTCTCCCTTTGATTGCCTCCGTCAAGATACTGTTGGCTATAGCTATAACAGGACCACCCTCTTCTTCTTCTTTGTCTTTATGGTTCTCTTCTTCCTCTTTTTGAAATGCCTGCATTACATATTTTTCACTTAAACCTTCAGCTGTTTTTTCTTCCCTTTTGTATGTTACTTTTCTATTTAAGCTATCCTCTTTCGGAACTTGCGGCCCTTTAAAAAGTTTTTCGATATTTTCGGGTTCTGTTATGATAATTCTCGAATTGGGAGAAATTTCCCAGAATTTATCCAGAACGTCCATTAAATCCCAATCGAAAGGATTGCTGATTACCAGTGTTTCTTCACCCGAAGGTTCGATCCTCGGCACAATAAGATTTTTTTCGCAGAATGGCCCCGGCAACGACCCAAGATGTACGCTTTCGATTCCTATCGTAGGAGTATAAGGAAAGCCGAGAAAACCGCTGATATGTTCAGCCATTTTTTTACTGCCTATATCTATCTCCGATGACAAAGAATACAATTCACGAGGTGTCACGCTTAATAATTTCTTTTTGTCCTTTTCCGGTAAATCAAGGCTGTATGACAAAAATTTTAAAAATCTCTCGAAATCCAGAGGCTTGACATTCTTCTTAATACTTCGAGAACTCTCCGCAAGTTTCTCCCATCGTTTCCGGGTCTTTATATGTTTCTCGATTATGGGTAAAAGAGATTCCTTTTTGATGGGCTTGACCAGATAATCCACGCCGCCCGCAGAAAAGGCTTTTGCTTTGTCCCTGTCGCTCTCCAGAGCCGTCAGGAAAATAACCGGAATGAAGGAAGTCTCTTCATTTTCCTGAAGAACGGAACAAACTTTATATCCGTCCATCGAGGGCATATTTATATCGAGGAGAACTACATCCGGTTTTTCTTCTTTAATTTTATCTATTCCTTCCGAAGGGCTTATTGCCGTTATAATCTTGTAACCTTCATCCGAAAGTATTCTTTCTGCAAGTTTAAGCATATCTTGATTATCGTCGATATAAACAATCAAAGCTTGGGACTCTTTATTCATGTAGTATCTCTATCCTGCCCATATAATTCTTAAGTTCTTCCAGATTGTTTTTTATTTCTCCAAGATTTTTGTTTTTCGCAGATTCTTCTAATAGTTTTCCTACTTCCGACAAGCGGTCAAATCCGTAAATAGCACCTGAACCTTTCATGCTATGCCCGATTCTCTCGATTATTTCAAAATCTTCTTTCTTTAAGGAATCTTCTATATTTTTTATGTCTTTCTCCCTGTTCTTGATAAAATTAGGAATCAGTTTAATCGCATATTCGGGAACATAAACCTTGATTTTCTCATCCCATTTTTCTTCTGCCATTTTTACCCCCTATTAATTATTTCCGCTTACCACTTTTACGCAATCCCGTCCCGATTGTTTAGCCTGGTAAAGAGCTTCATCCGCTTTGTTTACAAGTGAGCTGGATTTTTCTCTTCTACCCGGCTTAGCCGTTGCCACTCCTATACTTATGGTAACGTTTTTACCCGCAGATGAAGTTCTGTGTTTTATTTTCAACTTTTCCGTTTCCCGTAGAAACCTGTTCGCAACTTCCAGGGCTCCCTTTTCATCAGTATTAGGAAGAACAGCAATAAATTCTTCTCCGCCGTACCGGCATAGAAAATCTCTGGGTCTTTTCAATGCTTTACTCAATGTAATTGCGATTTTTTTGAGACAGTCATCGCCATTCAAGTGTCCGTATGTATCATTGTAAGCTTTGAAGTAATCGATATCGAACATAATCAATGAGATACAGCCATCGTCTCTTATAGCATTTTTCCATTCCCTGGTGAAAAATTCTTCATAGTAACGGCGGTTTGGAACGGCGGTCAGGCCGTCCATATATGACATCCTGGTCAATTGTTTATTTGCCGCATCCAGCTCCTCAGCCATTTCCATTATTTCTCTTTCTCTTTCCTTCCTGCTGTCTGTTTCCCTTTTCAATCTTAACGCAGAGTGAACCCGGGCTAAAAGCTCTATTTTATTTATCGGTTTCTTTATGTAATCCATGGCTCCCGCATGGAAAGCCGACTGCAGGTGGGTTTCTTCCCTGAGGGCTGTTACCATTATGATGGGAATATCTCTTAAGGATTCTTCTTTCTTTATCTTGCCGCAGGCTTCTATACCGTTTATCCCCGGCATCGTTACATCCATCAGGATGAGATCTATGTCGTTTTTCTTCTTTTTGCCTTCGAGTCCGAGAAACTCGAAAGCCTTCTCTGCCGATTCGGCAAGATGTATATTCCGGTAACCCTCAGCGTTTAAAATTGACTTGAGGACCAGTAACTGATCCTCCGAATCATCTACAATAAGAATATTCATTTAACATCCTTATTTATATAAAAATAGTTAAAAATTTGTAAATGTAAAGGGGCTATTTAAACTACAAAGAGAAATTTCTTGCAAAAGTCCAAAAAGTTGCTCTGTAGTACGAATATATAAAATTATATGGAATAGAAAAAATATCATATCATTGACTATCTGTATTTTAGTAATATAATTTTGGAGAAGGGACTATCAATATGAAAATATCGGATATTTATAGAGATAAAAAGCTCGTTTTTTCTTGTGAAGTCTTCCCTCCCGGACCGGAAGTGGAGATCGAACAAATATTGAAAACCATAAAAGAGCTAAAAACAACTTCACCGGACTTTGTAAGCGTTACCTACGGAGCTGGCGGCGGCACAAAGAGCAGAACTATCGAAATAGCAAGCAAAATCAAAAAGTTATATAAAATGGAACCGCTTATGCACCTGTCCTGCATAGAAACAAAAAAAGAGGACATCAATAAAATATTGAACGAAATAAGTCAAAACGGCATCGAAAATATTCTGGCTCTCCGGGGAGACACCCCCGGTGACAGGGATTTAAAAACCATAATTTCCGATTTCTCCTATGCTTCTGACCTCGTATGTTACATAAAATCTCACTGGAACGATTTCTGCCTGGGAGTGGCAGGTTATCCGGAAGTCCATCCCGAAGCTTATTCTATGGAAAAAGACATAAAAAATTTAAAAAAGAAGATTGAAGCGGGTGCTTCTTTTATAATAAGTCAACTATTCTTCAAGAACGATTTTTTTTACCGCTATCTGGATATAATACGCAAGACAGGAATTAATGTACCCGTTTCCGCCGGTATTATGCCGGTTTTCAGAGCAAAGCTTTTAAATAAAATGATAAAGTTGAGCCGTGCCACGGTTCCTTCCGAATTAATCGCTATAGTAGATAAATTTAGAGATAAAGATAAAGATATGGAAAAAGCCGGAATAGAATATGCCGTAAATCAGATAAGAGACTTAATGGATAACGGTGTGGACGGTGTTCATCTTTATACTATGAACAGCGCCTCTCTCGCGAAAAAAATTTCCTCCTATTCGGGCTTAAGGTAACTGTTAGATGAAATTCATTTTTATATTTATCCCTTTTTTAATACCATCTTTTTTAACTGCGCATCCTCATGTTTTTATCGACAATAGTATATTAGTCATTTTTAATGAAACAGGTCTTGCAGGTTTTAAACATGAATGGATTTTCGATGAAATGTTCAGCAGTACCATAATACACGAATTTGACCTCGATTCAAACGGTAAGTTCGATGAAAAAGAAATCAAAGAGGTAAAAAGAGGAGCTTTTTCCAATCTTGAAAAACATGACTATTTTACCGATATAACCATAAACGGACGGCAATTCGAAATAAAAGAAGTCGAGGATTTTCATGCCAGGATCGATAGTGGAGTAATGGTTTATAATTTTTTTCTTCCCTGTGAAGTAAATGCCGATTCCGGGAAAAAAGAAGTAAAAATAGCTGTTTACGACCAAACTTACTTTGTTCAGGTGATGTGGGAATCGCAAGAACCCTTTAATTTTAAAGATACTTCTAACTTCGAAATCGGCTTTGAAGTTATCGAAGACGAAAAGAAAGCTTATTATTACGGACAAATAATACCGGAGGCTTTAAAAATAAAATTTAGTAAGAGACCATGAAAAAATTTTTTATTTCGATGTGTTTGTTTTTTGTCGTTAATTCTGTTATTGCGCAGGATAACCCTTTTTTGACAAAGGAAAAAACAATTTCCGAAAGAAAAGAAGGAGGAAAAACACTAAGCTATCCGGGTTGTACCCAGAAGATTGCCGGCAAAATAGCTCTCCTCCAACGTTCCTTAAATAAACGTCTCGCCGAATTGACTAAAGAATTAAAAGAAAAAAAATCAACCAAACTACTTTTTTTTATAATATTTATCACGTTTATTTATGGAGTAGTTCATGCACTTGGACCCGGACACGGCAAAACTTTAACTTTTTCATATTTCCTGTCAGAGGAAACAAATATTAGAAAAGGAATTGCAGTAGGGTGCATAATAGGTTTCTTGCACGCCCTTTCAGCGTTGACCCTGGTATTAATCTTATATTTCACAATCAAAAAAGCTTACTTACATAACATTGAGAGTATGAGTAGAACAATTAAGATAATAAGCTATAGTTTAATAGCTGGTATAGGTTTGTTTCTGTTAATTAAAAATATATATGACACCAAGAGGAGAAAAACCATTAAAGATAAAGAAATTAGGCCGTTCCAGAGTGCAATTCCCTTTTCCTTTGCCGTAGGGGTAATTCCCTGTACGGGAGCTACGATAGTATTGCTTTTTTCTTTATCATTGGGAGTATTAAAAATTGGAATAATTTCTACGTTTTTTATGGCTCTCGGCATGGCAACTACCATTTCTTCGGTTGGCGTTTTGACCATCCTGGCGAAAGACAGTTTTAAAAGAATTTTGTTAAGGAAAGTCAAGCTAAATTTTATCCTTCAGAAGATTTTTTCTTTCGGAGGAGCTTTTCTTATTTTTGCTCTGGGCGCAATATTACTTTTGGGAGTTTACGTAGGATAGGCACATTAGTAGAGGAAAATATGGATTACGCAAAAAAGATTAAAGAATTAAAAGAAGAAAAAAATGGGGTTATCCTTGTGCACAACTATCAACGAGGTGAAGTTCAGGATATAGGAGATTATATTGGCGATTCGCTGGGTTTATCACA